>JAGOCL010000437.1 GCA_017998755.1 Spirochaetota bacterium
AACAGCTTTTAAACGGTCCAATTTCTCAAAGTTTATCATAAAATATTGATAACATAAAAACAACGCTTTGTCCATAACGGCCCCGAAAATATTTATCAATAAATTTCTGCAAAATATTATATTTCTATTAATACTAAATTTTATTTTGACTATTGAGGAAAAATGGTATATAAAATACTTAATAAAATATGAATATAAAAGATAAAATCAACGTTGCTAACATACTTACGTTTTCGAGAATAATATTAGGATTTGTTTTTTTTATCCTGTTCTTGCTAGTTAAATTTAACGAAAATTTAAACCAAATTGACAAGCTGATCATAAATAGCTCATCTTTTCTTATTTTTATTGTAGCTATAATTACCGACGGTTTAGACGGATATTTTGCCAGAAAAAATGACGAAGTATCGGATTTTGGCAAACATTTCGACCCCTTGGCGGATTCGATTTTTTTTATCATAGTATTTTGGACTTTTTACGTAATCAATCTTATGCCAATTTATTTTTTTCTGATAATTTTATTTAGGGAAGGATATATGCATATTTATCTCAGACCGAGTATGAAAAAGAAAGGCAAGTCGCTTCCGGCAAATATTTACGGGAAATTAAAAACGGTTTTTCAAAGCGTATTTTCTCTTATAATTATTTTTATGCTTATTATTAATCAAATTTTATTGTTACTTTACAAAGATATGGAATTTCTTGAAAAACTCCCCTCTGTTATTACGAGAGTATCTTACGTACTATTTGCGATAATTGTCGTCCTATCGATTTTCAGCTTAGGCACATATGTGTTCCCCAAAAAAAGAAAGGTCTAGACGATAGCGGGCAGATAAAAAGAAAAATCGCTTCCTTCTCCAATTTTACTTTCAACGGTCAAGTATCCGTTATTTTTTTCTATAAATTCTTTACACAGCAATAATCCCAACCCCGATCCTTTTTCGGATTCGGTACCTTCGGTAACTATTTTGTCTTCAAGAGAAAATAATTTTTGAATATTCTCTTCGGGAACGCCGATTCCGCTATCGACTACAGATACTTTTATTTTTCCTTGAACAAAATTAATTTTAATTTGTATTAAGCCGTTTTTCCTTGTAAATTTTATAGCGTTAGATAAAAGATTTCTTATAACAGTCGTAATCATATTATAATCGCAATAAACTTTTTTATTTGTATTAGACTGAATTTCGATACTTATATTTTTTACGGTCGTCGCATTCCTAAATAGGGCTATATTATCGTTAATCACGCTATAAAGGTCTAGAGTCTCCGGTTGAAATCTGATTTTACCAGTCTGAGATTTAGACCATTCCAGTAAATTTTCTAATAAGGTATAAATTTGTTTCGACGATTTGTTGATAAGATTTATAAAATCTTTAATTTGCTCCTCTTTTAATTTACTATATTCGTCTATTAATATCTGGGAAAAACCGATTAACGATGAAAAAGGATTTCTAAGATCGTGAGCTATAATTGAATAAAATTTTTCTTTTGAATTATCAGAATCCTTTATTCGTTTTTCTAATTCGGAATTCAGTATTCTAAGTCGAATATTTTCCGTTATATCTTTTAATTTAATTACCAAATATTTCTTTTTTTCAATATATGCCGTAAATAAAGTAGCGTTAACATTGTATTTTAAACCGTCGGCGACGCAAATAGAAAGACATTCAAAATCGACTCTCTTTTCGTTACGCTCTATTTTAACAAAAAGATCTTGAAAATTATCGTTAATTTTATACGAAAAATTTATCTTTTCTAAAACGCAACGGTTTATATCGCTTTCAGATATTTTATAAACTTCCGACGCTTTTTTGTTAAAATCGATAATATTTCCCATAAAATCTGTTATTATTATACTTTCGTCGGATTCGTTAAAAAATATTCCTAATTCGTCATTAACTACAAACATTACATAAAATCCATAAAACACATATTCTAATAATCTATTCTTTACTAATTATTTATAGCGCTTTTTTTATTATTAGCAAAATAAAAAATAATTATTTGAGATAAACTTAAAATATTGATTATTTTTCCATTCCGGTTTTTTCCGATTAACCTCCGCTATTTCAAAGTATTACAAGATTATTTATATCAGCATTATTCTTGTTAGTTCGTGAAAGCCGGAGTAAAAGAAATTTATCGAATTCTTGCTGTTTGAATGGCGCATATGCGCTTTCTCCCAAGACTTTACTATTTTCTTTTCTTCCTCCCATTTTTCACCCCAACTAGCTAATATACTCAAAAGAGCTTTATTTTCAAAAATACTTCTCAATTCAAAATATAGCTCAAGAATATATCTAATCAATTGAGCTTTACTATATAATTTTAAAGAATCTTGAATATTTGCAATCATCCAATAAGTTTCAATATTTAATTTAACTATAAGCCTACTATCCGCCCCTACATATAAATATTCAAAATTTCTTGGATTAGATTCAAATTGAATTTTTTCCATCATAAATCCCATTTTCTTAATTATAGTTCTTACTAACTCAGATATACTTATTTTCTGATTCTTTGCCTCAGCTATAATATTTTCATACAATTTGTTATTTAATACAAAATGATATCTGTGTAATAACATTAAAACCTCCTTTTTTTCTCTATATATAAATAACAATTATTATTTTTTATATTATACAAATCGTTAAAAATATTTGATTAGATTATAAATTATTAATTTTTTAGGCGTTTAAAATTTCACAAAAAGAATCAAGGCGCATATGCGCCGATAAATATTAAGAAATTTTATTGTATAAAATTTAGATTTATTATAATATAAAAAAAATTATTGGAGGAAAGGCTCGATGAAAAACTTATTTTCCAACATGACCGACGATCAATATATAGATTATATAAATAATAAAAAGAAAGAGTTCGGCAAGTCGCTGGCCATACT
>JAGOCL010000438.1 GCA_017998755.1 Spirochaetota bacterium
TATTAAGGAAGACCTTGCGAGCGGGATAATACTTCTATCCGGTTGGGACGGAAGCAAAAACTTGCTTGATCCGTTTTGCGGTAGCGCCACATTTCTAATAGAAGCGCTGATGATTGCCAATAACATTCCGCCAAATCTGGAGAGGGATTTCTCATTCTTCAACTGGTTTGATTTCGACAAAGAGATATACGAACGAGAAAAAGCCCTGTTGAAAGAAAAGATTTTACCCAAACAGGTCAAATTGCAGGGATACGAGATAGATAAGACCGCCTATATGAAAACGCTAACTTTACTAAAGAAGAACCCGCTTTTTAAAGATATTCGGGTATACAACGAAGATTTTAGAAAAAGCAGAGAAGACTTTAACGATTGGTTCATAATCACAAATCCGCCGTACAACGAGAGAATGAAAGAAGAAGATATAAACGGACTATACAAAGATTTTGGGGATTTCCTCAAGCAAAAATGTAAAGACTCAAACGCTTTCGTTCTTACGGCAAACTTGGACGCCGCAAAACATTTCGGACTAAGATCCAGTAAAAGAACCATCCTATATAACGGAGCGTTGGAAGCGCGTCTAATAGAGTTTAAAATGTATTGATTTTAACTAGCGAGCGTCTTTCAGTTTCTGCTTTTTTATCCGTTCGACGTCGCTTTTAAACATCCAGTTTGTTTCAAGCGCTTCGATTATTATCTCAAGCTCTTTGATAAACGAGATGATCTGATCGGTCAACGGTTCAAACTGCCCCAAATTTGAACTAAGATCTTCGTTAAGTTTTAATAACGAATCGCTCATCATTGTCATAGATTTGTCCACCCCGACAAACGTCTCAGACATGCCGTCTAGCTTACCGCTCATATCGCCCATCTTACCGCTAAGCTCGCTCATATTCTCGCCCATCTTTTCAAAAGAAACGACAAGTTTCTCCATCTCCTTCATCGCCTCAGACATTGTAGTCAAACCGCTAGACATCCCTGAAAAAGAATCGTTCATTCCAGTAATCGAGTTACTCATGGTCTTTATGGATTTCTGAAAATCGTTCATCGTTATAAGCGAGCTTATCGCCATATCGTACAACTCTCTAACCGATATCCTTTTAATATCCTCCGTAGAATCAAATAAAGGATTAAGCCCGATTTTGTCGATAAATTTCTCTAAGCTGGTACCGCTAACCAAATCGACAAGCTCCGACGACTCTTCGGAATGTATAACGGAATTGGGGGGTAGAACTTTATACCTATCAAGACCGGGAGATATGTTGATCTGTTTGTTGCCGATCAAAAGAGGCCTAACGATCTTTGCGACGCTATCTTCTCTGATCTTGTCGCTCCACTTCGACCAAACTTTGATCGTTACTTTGACCCTGTTTTTATCGTCAAGCTCGATCTCCTTAACGTCGCCTATATTAACTCCGTTCAAGCTGACGACAGTCCCCGTCTTAATATCGTTACCATATTCGTATAATATGTAATACTTCGTTTTAAAAAAATTGAGCCGTTGTCTAAAAAGCAAAGCGATCACAAAAACGACGACGATCATTACCGCAATGGTAAAAAAATACCCAACGGCAGTTTCAAAAATAATTTTTTTATTGTCATTCGGCTTCATATAACTTCCGATAAAATTAATATTCTATAGCCTCGATAATAGCGCTTAATATAAATTTTATCAAGAATATTATTTGCGTTACTGAAATCTGAGAGCTTTTATAATCGCTTAGCCATACCGAGCTCTGATTTAGACGTATATCGGGAGGTTTTGGATTATTTGGGATAGTAGTATAATTTTCCTGACGGAAATTCTACTCATATGTGTCTTCACCCTATAAAAATCCTTAATTATCTTATCCGACTTCAGTTTCTTCCCAATCATGCTAATAAATTCTTTTGCTCCATATTTTATAACGCCTTCGTAGAAAAACTTGATAACATCCCTCAAAATAACAGACATACCGTATTCGTTATATTTATTATGCCATTTCTTCAACATTTTGTAATTTCCCGTTTTTAATCTCACGTATTTATCAATTCTAACAGGGTCTTCAATATCAATAAAATCGTATTCAGATCGATGATCTCCTATAATTCCCTTAATACAATACATATTATTAGAAATAATTCCGAGCATATATTCTATTAACTCGCGATTACTTCGAAAATTGAGCGATTTTCTCAAAAATTTAATAGAATTATCAATCGTTTTTGAAACAATAAAATGAAATAAATAATTTGATTTAACCATAGCGCTCTCCTAAATATACTTTTTTATTTTCTCTCTTTATATATAACAATTTATTTTTTGAATTATTTACAAAATCCAAAAAATATTTTTTAAATTTTTATTGTTAATAAGAAACATATGTGTCAACGCCTCATATCCTTATTTAGACTTCCTGTTCCTCTCTTCAAAAACAACGTACCTCTTGACATTTTCTTTATATTAATTTATCATTTTACTATTATTTTTAAGGGGGTTTTTATGGGTTATAAAAACAGTAATTTGCTTTCGGCAATTAATTTGCTTAGACTGGCTTTAGGGCTGGTTATCATCGGCTTTTTCTTACCGATCGGATGCAAATCCAACGGGGTTGAGATCGCTAACGGCATACTTGGAAACAGTAAATTTGGTTCAAAAACGATGGCTTTTGGAGTAATTGAGGACGTTTACGGTTATCTTCTATTCGGAGTACTCGTTTTAGTCGTAGCGGCTTTGGTTATCACATTTTTAAGTAAAATTGAAGGTAATTTCATGATCGCATCGATCTTAATGGCGGCTAGTTTGGCTCTGGTTATTTTTATTCTATTCAAATTTAATTTCAGTTTCAGTTTTAAAGATTTTGCTTTCAAGAACAAATCTTTGCCGGTTAAGATCATCTTTCTACCGGGATTTTATCTGATGTTTG
>JAGOCL010000439.1 GCA_017998755.1 Spirochaetota bacterium
TAAAAATAAACTTATTACTCACATGAATTATAGCGGGTTGAACAAGGATCTTGTTAAGGAGATTCAGGACGCTCTCATACGGAAAGAGAAACCGGCTGATTTCGAAGCTCTCTTGCAAAAAGTAGAGAGAGAAGTTGAAGCCAAACTTGCTAAAAACAGACAATAAGAGTATTTTTTTTAGAAAAAGCGCCTTATTGTAAATATGGCGCTTTTTTTATTATATTAGTAGACATATAATTTTACATAATATATATTATTTTTATAGGAGATTTTATGATAAGTTTACCGCAACTTGACAACATCGAGAAAATTCTCAACAAAAAGAATCTTATGATTTCCGGCATAGCCCTTTTGGTATTAGCCGTCGCAACTTTCGGCGTAGTTTTTTTCTTTATCAAGAGAAAAAAGAAATAAATCGCGATTCCCAAAAAGTCGTATTCTGTTTAGTCGGCTCGCATCGCTTCCGATATCTTTTGATATCCGTAATGAGCGAAAAGATTATCCAGTAATATCAGAGCCGTCATATTTTCCGCGACGGGCCAAATCCTATTTACTATAGTAGGGTCTCTTCTTGTTATTGCCGAAAGTTCCTTATTCTCAAGCGTGTATTTATCGATAGTGTTCTGTTTTATGGCTATCGTCGGCGTCGGTTTTACCGCCAATCTCACTACTACCGGCTGTCCCGTCGATAAGCCGCCCGTTATTCCTCCGGCGTTATTTGAGTCAAATACCACTTTACCGTTTTCTGATCTCATCCTGTCGTTAACGTCGAATCCGGTCATATTTTTTACCTGAAATCCCGCTCCAACCTCGACCCCTTTTATTGCCGCTATACCGAGCATAGTCCCCAGATCGGCGTCGAGTTTGTGAAATACCGGCTCTCCCAGTCCGACCGGAAGTCCCGTTGCGACGACTTCTACGACGCCGCCCGACGAATCCCCAACCGCCGTTATCCTGTTAGCGCCGTCGTTCATCCTCTCCGCCGTATCGACGTCCGGACAATTTATGACAGGATGTACTCCATATCTCTTTATAATATCGTTTTTATTAAAATCTATTGATTTAGCGCGAATATCGTCTATTTCTCTCTCAATTTCAGCAAATATTCTCATCTTCTCAAGATATCTCATATCCATCGTAACTCTATTTTTAACGTATATCTCCTGATAAAAAGGATCATAATCTCGCCTCATCTCTTTATAACTATCTGAAACTCTTTTTGCAAGAGCTATATCCTCCCCTTCGTATCTGACGCCGGCCATCTCTCTGATAAAAGAGAATACTTCGACGCCGCATTTTTTCAATATCTCTTTCGCGACATAACCCGCCGCGACAATTGTCGCAGTATATCTGCCGCTAAAAATACCCGCTCCAATGGCGTCGTCGTCCGCTCCGTATTTCATAAATGAAGCGTAAGAGGCGTGCCCCGGACGAGGAGTCCTGTTGGTGTCTTGGTATTGTTCAACGTGAATATCGTGTCTGTCGAGATTTGGTATCAATATAGTCAGAGGAGAGCCGTTTGTATGATTTTTATTGCCCGCTCCCTTTATAGTATCCCACGAATTTATACCCGTAAAAATCACAGGCAGATCCGGCTCTTTTCTTGGAGACGATAACTCGTCCGCTCCGGGTTTTCTTAAAAGAAGATCGCCGTATATATCCTTCTCGCTTAACGATAATGAAGGCGGAACCCCTTGCAGTACGGATACAAGCCCCTCCTGATACGAACCTCCGGCAACGCTAACCTGAAAAAACCTACCGAAATGGCAACCGTTCATAAATATTCTCCTAAACAATAAAAGTTTTTGAATTTATAACTTATATAGCTATAGTCGACGATATTAATTACATATATTTTGCATTTCTTCAACTGTTTTTTTTATAGAATTCTCGAATCTTTCAATTTAGCGATAGTTTCTCGTATTCTCATATAGCTTTCATAACGAAACTCGAAAATATCGCCGGTTTCTACGGCTTTCCGTACGGCGCAATCCGGCTCGTCCCGATGCTGGCAGTTGGGGTATTTGCAGTAAAAACGATAATCGTCGAAATCCCTGAAATTATTCTCAACGTCTTCCGGTTTATCGATAAATATTGAAAATTCTCTTATACCGGGGGTATCGACTATCATCGTGTCCCCGTCGAGCCGATACGTTTGCGCGTATGTCGTCGTGTGAACGCCTCTGTCAAATTTCTTACTTATTTCTCCGATTTTAATAGAGCTAAAGTTCGGATCAAGTTTGGCAATAAGAGAGCTTTTGCCTACTCCGGAATGTCCGTTAAAACTTGAAATTTTACCTATCAAAGCTTCTTTCAATTTGTCAATACCGGCGCCGGTTACTATCGAAGTCTCGAGCGTTTTATATCCGAGTTTTGTATATGCGTCTACGGTATATTTATAAAATTCGGCGACGGCTTCGTCTAAAAGATCGATTTTATTAAAAACTATAATCGGCTTAACGTTCATACAATCCGCCGTAAAAAGGCATCTGTCGATAAAAAAAGTCCTAAACGGCGGATTGTATATAGAATCGATTATAACTAATTGATCTATATTTGCCGCAAGCGTCTGGACTTCTCTCCCGCCGTTTTTCAGTCTCTTAATCTCGTTGGTTCTCTTCAGTCTGCTATTAATTAGTCCTTCCGTAAGGTTAGATTTGTCAAAATCCACTCTGTCGCCGGCAACTAACGGAGAAACCTCTCTCCGATTTTTGAGATTGAATTCGGTATTTAGCACTTTCCCTTTGATAACGCATTTGTACTCTTTTTTATCGTCGTCAGACAAGACGTAGAATATCGACTTTACGCCCCATAATACCGTTCCAACGCTCATAGGTTTCCTTTTATAACTGCCGCATTTTGTATCATATTACCTGACCGGATTTGCGTAAAGT
>JAGOCL010000440.1 GCA_017998755.1 Spirochaetota bacterium
TTTTCTTTAAATATTTTTTTTTGAAATTTTATGAGTATTTTATTTATAAATATTTTTAATTATAAACCAATTCGATCGTTCGGTTAAGTATTTATCTAAATTAATTTAATAAATCTTGACTTTAAATAAGATAAATGATAATTTTTTTATCTAAATTTTTCAACTCATATTTTAAACAATTTTTGAGATTGAAAACTGTAGAGATTTTATTATATCATAGATTTTAATAAATAAAAAAATAGAATAGTAAAAAATATTTAGCGAAGGAGTTGTGTTAATGAATGATATTTTATTTATGCTCGCGACTAAAACGACGGAAACGCCGGTTGGCGGCAACAATCCTCTGGTTATGGTTGGGTTTATGGTAATTTTTATAGCGTTTTTTTATTTTGTCGTTATCAGACCTCAAAATAAGAAAAAGAAAGAGATGGAAATTATGATGAACAACTTGAAAAAAGGGGACAAGGTAGTTACGATCGGCGGTATTATGGGGAAGGTATCTTCCGTTAAAGATAATATGGTTGTCGTAAAAGTTAACGATAATTCGGAAATTACTTTTGAAAAACAGGCGATTGCCAGATTGGTTTTACCTCAAAACGCGACTGTAAAAGTTGATAAAAAGGACGACAAGAAAATTATAGAGGAAAAAAGCAATTCTACGATAGATAGCGATAATTCTGGTTCAGAAGACGGCAACGACGGTAAGGAAGAATCAAAATCATAGAAAGCGGGGGAATGTCATGACAAAAAGAGCAAGATTTTTTATTTTTGCGGTTTCGGTAGCTTTTATATTATATTTTTTAACGCCTTCTATCAGATGGTATTTTATGTTTTCCGAAAGCGATAAATATGAAGCCGGTCTGCTTGGAGATACGTTAAAAAACGAAATTGGGAAAAGAGTCGCCGACGCAATGAGCGCATTATCAAAGGGCGAGGAGACCGATAAGTTTACCGGAGAATTGGAGACTATCAGGAAAGATTTCTTAAAAGAAGTAAAAAAAATTAACAAAGCTAACGTCGGCGACGAGCCGATCGGTATGAGAAACGATTACTCGTATACCGATATGTACGATACTTTGTTAAAAAAGAGAAAAAAAGAAAAATTTGTAGACAGTTTTTTTAAAAATGTTCTTGAAGATTATTATTCTGCAAGATTCTCAAAAAAAAGAGACGTTAAAAACGGAATTATTAAGCTGGGATTGGATTTACAGGGCGGCGCATACGCGGTAATATCCGTGAATTTTGATCATCCTTCTATGAAAGGTAAGAAATTTAACGCTCAAGAAAAAAGCGATATGATAGACAGCGCGGTTATTAAAATTGAAAATAGAATTAATAAATTTGGCGTATCTGAGACTGCTATACAGAAGATGAAAGAGCAGGATAAGATTTTAATTAACCTTCCCGGCGTAAAAGAGACGAGCGAACTGAGATCGATTATAGAAACCGTCGGAGTTTTGGAATTTAAAGTTGTTTCCAAAGAGGGCTCTGAGATTTTATCTAAAATATATCAGGAAGCTGGCGTTAAAGGGGAATCGATAGTCGATAAAAACAACCAACTGTTGGAAGTTTACCAAAAGCAGTTGCCGGCGAATACGGAAGCTCTTTACGTTTCAAATAAAGACGAATGGGGCGTGGAAAAAGATAATAAACAGATGCTTGTCGTTGAAAAAGAGTCTTTGTTAGGCGAAAACGTTAAAATTCAATCGGCTTCAGTTCAAACGGGTAATTTAGGTCAATATGTAATAAATTTTGTTCTCGACGGCGACGACGCTAAAAAATGGGCGGACGTAACGGGAGCGAACGTCGGCAGACAAATAGCGATTATTTTAGACGACACTATATTGGAAACGCCTGTCGTTCAAGAGAGAATTACGGGGGGTAGAAGCCAGATAACTCTTGGCAACGCTCCTATCGAACATTTGCAAAACATCGCTTTGATATTAAAATCAGGAAGTATGAACGTGCCTCTTGAGATATCGGAAGAAAACAGCGTAGGCGCAAGTCTTGGTCAAGATACGATATCAAAAGCTTTATGGGCTTGTTTGTGGGGAATTTTAGCCGTGTTTATTTTTATGTTTTTATACTATAACGTCGGAGGACTTATAGCGGATATAGCCGTTACTCTAAATATAATTTTTCTTATCGGCGGTTTGGCTTTGTTTAGCGGAACTCTTACGTTACCGGGCATCGCCGGTATAGTGCTAACCGTAGGTATGGCGGTCGATGCGAATATAATTATTTTTGAGAGAATCAAGGAAGAGTTTAGAGCCGGAAAGACGTTAAAAACCGCGATTAGTTTGGGATACGACAAGGCGTTTTGGACTATTATGGACTCAAACTTAACGACATTTGCCGCCGGTATAGGGCTTACTTTGTTCGGAACCGGAGCGATTAAAGGTTTTGCGGTAACTCTCTGTTTGGGTATAGTCAGTTCGCTTTATACGGCGTTATTCGTATCAAAACTAGAGATTGACTGGTTAATGAGCGTTAAGGATTTTAAATCATTAAGAATTTTGTCCTTACTTAGAGGAGGAAATAAAAAGTATGAAAACTAATTTTAAATTTATAGAACGAAGTCGAATATTTATAATTTTTTCTTTGGTTCTGATATTAATAAGCATTTGGTTTTTTCTCGGTCCAAAAAGCGTGAAATTGGGAGTATTTACTCCCCGAGGATTTAATTTGGGCGTTGATTTTCAGGGCGGTATAGTTCATCAGGTTATGGTTTATTCGGGGATTTCGCAGGATAAGATCAGAGAGCTTGCCGTTTCGTCGGGATTGGGGAATGAAATTCAAAATATAATTATTTCCGACGAGAAAAAAATCGGTTCTTCGACCTCTTATTTGATAAAAACAATTATTTCAGAACAGGATCAAGCGGAGATAGA
>JAGOCL010000441.1 GCA_017998755.1 Spirochaetota bacterium
AGTTATATCTTTACCTTCTCCGTCCTTTAATGTAAAGTCGGGAGCCTTATCTCCAACGCTCAACATATCCGCCTCCTTAAAAAATCTTAAAATTTAAATATTTTTATTAATTCAATTCTATTGTGAATATCAAGTTTATTATAAATGTTATGAATATGAAATTCCACAGTTTTCAAAGAAATATTTAAAATATCCGATATTTCTTTGTTATACAAACCGTCTAATATATGTTTAATAACTTCTTTTTCTTTATTTGAAATTTTATAATCCAAACATAACGTTTCAAAAGATTTTAATTTTAAATCTTTGACCTCGACCGCCGCTTCCGTTTTAATCTCAAGAGCGCTTGATTTATTACTAGATAACATTGAGGATATTTTCTTCTCAAAATCTTTAACATTTTTTTTATTCTGCGCTTCTTTATTCCTTATTATAGAATCTACCTTTGCTCTAACTTCGTCCATTTCAAAAGGTTTAAATATATAATCAAGAGCTCCCGCCGTAAGTCCTTTTATTTTTTCTTCTCCCGACGTCTTGGCGGTCAAAAAAACAAAAGGAATATCTTTAAGTTCTTCATTAAGCATTATTTTAGAAAGCAGTTCGTTACCGTTAAGACCGTCCATCATTATATCAGAAATGATTAATTCCGGTTTAACTGAGCTTTCTAATTTTCGGATAGCCTCTTCGCCTCCGGTAGCCAATAAAACGTTATATTTATCCGACAAGCTTGTCTGCAACAATTTTAATATATCTCTATTGTCGTCTACTATCAATATGGATTTCATGTTTTCATTGAATTTACACTCCGTCAAGTCGCTAAGCGCTTGATTATAAATCGGTTCGTTTTCAAATAAACCCGTATTATCTGCAATAGGTATATTTTTCTCTACGTATTCCGCTAACATAACGGTAAACTTTGAGCCCTTTCCTAACTCAGAATTTACCGATATTTCACCGCCGAGACTTTCGACAATTTTTTTTACTATACATAATCCCATTCCTATACCTTGAATGTTCCTTTTAGAAGAAGAGAGTTGATGATAAGGTTTAAATAAAAAACAAATATGATCTTCCGATATTCCTATACCGGTATCCGAAACTTCAAACAATATTTTATCGTCTTCTTTCTTAACGGATACAAAAATAGAGCCGTTTGGATTGGTATATTTTATAGAATTTTCTATCAGATTGTTTGCAATTCTATCGAGCGCCGCCGGATCCCCTTTCACAAATAACGAAGGTTCAACCTCTCCGGTTAAATTTATCTGCTTTTGGGATGCGTATTCGCTAAATATTTTTATTTTGTAACTAATTATTTCAGATATTTTAACGGCGCTTTCATTATAATAAAACAGCTGATTCCTTGATAGCTTTTCTACGTCGAGTAAATTAATCATATCTCTAAGAAGTTTATCGATATTTTGCTTTACTACCATAATATCTTCGTCGGCCGAGTGGGATTTGATGTATTTATCAAGATAGTTTTTTATTAAAGTTAGGGGCGTTTTTGTTTCATGGGTAAAATTAATAAAATACTGTGTTTTCTCCTGATTTGCAATCTGTAACGCTTCGGTTCGTTCCGACACCTTCTTTTCCAAATTTTCAGTATTTTCGTTTATTTCTTTAACCATCTTATTGAACGCTATTTGCAATAACCTAATTTCATTATTTGATTTGATATAAACAGGTTTTACCTTGTAGTTTCCCGTCGATATTTTTTGCGCTACGATTATTAATTCTTTTATAGGATCGGTAATATATTTACTAAGAAGAATACTTGCGTAAGTTATGACAATAATCAATAAAAAAGTGAATAATACTATAAAAATTATCAATCTAAAGATTGGTTTTTGAGTATGATATATTGGTAGAAAAAAAAGATATTTGAATTCAGAATTTATAGAAAATTCATTAATGACAAAATATTTTTTATTTTTATATTTAATAACTTTGCTTTCTAAATTGCCGTACGACGAGAAACTAAACCTTTCTGAATACGAGTAGTTGTCGGGATTAAGAAATTTTGATACTTCCGTTTCTTTTAATACGTCTTCGTCGGTTAACAAATTCTGATAATCGTTAAAACTCATATTACCGTCTACGTTTATGGTTTTATCGTATATATAACTTTTCTTATCGTAATCGTAATTATAATCGTCGTTGGGATCGGGATGGTTTTTTAAAATCAACTTGCCGTTCTTATCAAGGAAAAACAATGTGCCGATTTTTAGATTCTCAATATCGTTATAAAAGTTCTCAAAACTATTTTTATGAAATATATAAACAATAAATTTTGTAATATTTTTATTATTGTCGTAAGCGCATGGAAATATTATAGCGGCTCTCTTATCGGAATCGTAACCTACTGCGGAATTATCGCTAAGTTTCCCGATAGAAAATTTTTTATCGGGTTTTTTATCCAATTCAAGAAATAATGGATCTTTAATTAGATTTTGTACGTTTATTGTAAGCGACGTCAAACTAAAAAAATTTAATTTATAATTCGTATTTGTTAGAAACGACTTCCTGTCTAATTCTATATAAAAAAAGTCCCCGTTTAATTTTGTGTAAATTGATCTTCTTATACTTCCCGGCGGAGTATCGGCTTCAAATTCTCTGGTTTCTCCATAAAACTCCGCCTCCTCCATCGCCGATTTAAATGGGGGCGCGTTCAATAATTTTTTAAAATTATCCATATTAGATATTTCATGAATAGATAAAGAACTTTGATTTGTTAAAGCGTCTACGTTATACGATATTTGAGAAATTACCGAAGAATAAAATTCTATCTCTTTCGACGCTATGTGCTGATATATTCTGTTTGAAGAGACGTATACTATAATTATTAATGGAATAATTGATATCGGAAGTATAACAA
>JAGOCL010000442.1 GCA_017998755.1 Spirochaetota bacterium
GTTATGATATCTCTCAAAATTACAGATATTCCGTATTCATTGAATATATAATGCCATTTTTTTAACAACTTGTACTTTTCCGGATTTAATCTTACATATTTATCATTTCTTTTTATATCTTTAGTATCAATAAACTCATATTCAGATTTATGATCACCTATAATTTGTTTAAGATTAGGAATATTTTTTGACGATAACTCGAGTATATAATCAATCAACTTGCAATTACTCTTAATATTTAGATTTTTCTTCAAATAATTAATATAACTGTTAAATTTCGGCGAGATTTTAAAATGAAAAAGATAATTCTTTTTTGTCATAATTTATTCCTTAAAAAAATTTGTTTTCTATATATATAAAACAAATTTTTTTTGGAATTCTTTACAAAATTTGAAAAATAATTTGAAAATATTTCATTTACTCTACAACTCTATGATAAACTAAATTATTAGACACATATGCGTCACAGCAAACGCTTAAATCCGCAAGTCTAAACCCCGCAAATGTACTTGACTAAATTTACTCAATAATGATAATAATTGCGTTGTGAATTTGAATTTATTTAAAATTACCGATCCGATATTAATATTTTCTATCATCCTATTTATTATCTTGGTATTTCCGACAATATTTAATAAAATCAAACTCCCCGGTATCGTAGGACTTATTGTCGCCGGTATCATAATCGGCCCAAATTCTTTTGGTATTCTGGAAAACGGCGACGCGATCAATCTAATTAGTAAAGTTGGAATTCTTTATATAATGTTTCTGGCCGGACTCGAAGTAGACATTTTTCAAATTAAAAAAAATATTTCTAATTCGGTTACTTTTGGATTGTTGACCTTCTTTATCCCTCTTATTATTGGAACATTAGCGGCTTATTTTATTCTGAAAATGAATATTTTTTCTTCAATTCTACTTGCTAGTATGTTTTCATCCCACACTCTTTTAACCTTTCCTATAATTAGCAAACTCGGACTCGCCAAGAAGAGCTCGGTAGCCGCCGGAATCGGCGGGACTATTATAACGGATACGCTGGCTATGTTAACTTTAGCTATAATAACCGGAACCGCAAGAGGCGAAAGCGGCGTTATTTTCTGGGTTAAATTTTCGGTATTCCTCATTTTGTACGCTATTGCGTCGCTTTTCTTAGTTCCCGCGATCGGTAAATGGTTTTTTAAGGCTCATGCCAAAAATGAGATTATAGAATATATTTTTGTTTTATTCATCGTCCTGACATGCGGATATTTTGCTCATATTGCAGGTCTCGAATCTATTATCGGAGCATTTTTGGCGGGACTCATACTCAACTCTCTTATTCCAAAAAGAAGCTCCTTGATGAATCGAATCGAATTTATCGGAAATTCGCTATTTATACCAATCTTTTTGATTTCGGTAGGAATGCTAGTAAACGTGAAAATCTTGTTTGTCGATCCAAAAACGTGGATCGTTTCGTTGGTTATGATCGTAGTCGCCTTAATATCAAAAATATTAGCGGCTATTTTTTCGGGAAAATTGTTGAAATGGACAATAAATGATATTGGTCTAATTTTTGGAATGACCGTTAATCAGGCGGCGGCGACGCTTGCGGCTGTATTAGTCGGACGACAACTGAATTTCTTCGACGAATCGGTTTTATCCGGTACTATAATGATGATCGCAGTAACCTGCTTTGTCGGACCGATTATTACTGAATATTTCGGAAAAAAAGCCGTTTTGTCCGAAGATAAGCCGTTTGAAGAACGCGGAGGACAAAATTTAAGAATTCTCGTACCCATTTACAATAAAAATCACATAAAAGACCTTATGGAGCTATCCTTCATTCTTTCGAAAAAATATTCCACAGAATCAATCTATCCTATAAATATTGTGATGGACGAATTCAACGTTGAGAAAAAGATTATCGAATCGGAGAAACTTCTCGCCCGCGCCGTAGTAAAATCGGCGGCCGCTAATATAAGCGTTACTCCCGTTACGAGAGTCGATATGAACGTCGGAGCCGGCATAATGAAAGCTATAAGAGACTTGAGAATATCCTGCGTTATAGCCGGATGGGACGGTAAAGAGAAGAGTCTCGGCAAAGTATTCGGTTATAATATCGATCCTATTGTTGAAAACAGCGCTCAATTATTAATAATCAACAAAATCGTTACATCTTACGCCGCCTCAAGTAGAATCGTACTGTTAGTTCCGTCTTTTGTAGAAAAGCAAGATGGGAGCGAAGAAATCTTTAATATTATATCTAATATCGGCGCTCAATTTAAAACAAAAATACTGATAGTCGCGCAGGAAGATACGTTAAACGGATTCTCTTCGTTAATTCGCTATTTAAGTAAAAAAATTGAAATTGATACTTTATCTATTAACGTCTGGAAAAACGTCGATCAATTTTTGGAAAATATAGTAAAAAAAGACGATATTTTAGCATTATTTTCCGCAAGAATAATGCGCCCCGCTTGGCAACCGTTTTTGAACAAATTACCGGGAATTCTTTCCAAAAAGTTTATAACAAATAATATTATGATATTATATCCTTCCGAAGAAAAATGGTACTCAAGAGAACTTGAAACTCAAATAAATTCAGAATTTCTATTTCATTTTATCGAAAACCGGAATTTCTATTTTAACCTCAATAACTTATCTGTTAAAAATGCCTTTAATTATATTCTGAAAGAAAAATTTGGAAAAACGCCGGAAACTTTTAACGATCTTTCCGATATTCTTACAGAAATTACACTAAAGGAACCGCTTGCGCTTCTCCCCGGCGTTATTTTAGTTCACTCTCACGTATCTCAAATCGAAGAACATATCATATACGTCGGAGTCAATCGCTCCGGATTTGATATACCGAATATTCCCGAAAAAATTA
>JAGOCL010000443.1 GCA_017998755.1 Spirochaetota bacterium
ACGTAAAAGGACGAGATAAAGAGATCAGATCGATTCTGGAAGTTTTATATAAGATAAAGAAGAATAATCCTATACTGGTCGGAAAGGCCGGCGTCGGTAAAACGGCGATAGTCGAAGGGCTTGCGCAAAAGATCGCTAAAGGCGACGCTCCCGATTTCTTTAAAGATAAAGAGATAATCGAGATAAATATGGGGTTATTAATAGCCGGAACGACTTATCGAGGCGATTTTGAGAAGCGATTGACTAAGATTATAGACGAATCTGTTAAGAATCCCAATATTATCCTATTTATCGATGAAATTCATACGGTTTTGGGCGCCGGAGAGACTACGGATAGTTCTTTAGACGCGGCGAACATTCTCAAACCGGCTTTGGCAAGAGGAGAACTGAGGTGTATCGGCGCGACGACAACCGAGGAGTATCAGAGGTATTTCCAGAAAGATCCGGCTTTTGAGCGGCGTTTTTATAAAATAGACATCGACGAGCTCGACGCGCTTTCTACATACGATATTCTGAAAGATCTCAAGCCAAAAATGGAGAAACACTATAAAATAACGATATCCGACGAAAATATGAAGTTGATAGTCAATTTATCCGCCGAAGAGATCAAAAACAGGGCTTTTCCTGATAAAGCTATCGATATTTTGGAAAAGTCTTTTTCAAGATGCGCTCTAGATAATAAAACCGAAGTCGACGAAACTTCCATAGTTAATATAGTCGGCGAATTTGTCGGAGTAAAGTTTATCGAAGCCGAAGAAGATAAGGGAAAGCGCCTTTTGGAAATGGAAAAATATCTGAAAGAGAGGATATACGGTCAGGACGAGGCGATTGATAAGATATCAAATATGATACGTATGACTAAGCAACGATTGGACCTCAAACCGGAGCAACCGGACGGAGTGTTTTTTTTCGCGGGGCCTACGGGCGTCGGAAAGACGTATCTGGCTAAAATGGTAGCCGCATTTTTATTCGGGAACGAAGACAAACTTATAACGCTAAATATGTCGGAGTTTGTCGAAGCGCACTCGATATCCAAACTTATCGGTTCGCCTCCCGGTTATATCGGTCACGAGGAGGCTTCGTTTTTTGCCGATAAAATACTAAACAACCCATCGTGCGTTTTACTGCTTGACGAGGTTGAGAAAGCTCACCCTGAAGTTATGAAAGTATTTCTTCAGATATTCGACGAAGGAAAAATTACGGATAATAAGCGAAGGACGACTTATTTCTCAAATGTAACTATAATTATGACAAGCAACGCCGTCGGAGTTAAACAGACTTCGCTCGGTTTTGGAAGTAAAGTCGATAAATCCGAGATACAATTAACAGAAGTCTTTCCAATCGAGCTGGTTAACCGTATCGACGAGGTCGTTATTTTCAACTACATAGACGAAAAGGTTGCAAAAAATATTTTAACGAATCTGATAATTAATAAGTCTGTAAAAATATTTGAAAAGAGAGGCATTGAGATCAGATTTGACACGACTTTTATAGATCACATTTTGCAGACGGGTTACGATAAGAGATTTGGCGTTAGGAATCTCGAAAGAACTTTTGAGAAAGAGCTTATGACGACCGTATCAAGGTTTTTATTCGAAAAACCAAACGTTAAAATTATAAACGTTACCGCTGAAAACGGCGGCGTAAAAATTTTTTAAATTAAGGGGGACGGAAACATGGACAAAGATATTTTAACGCTCATATTATATCCTTTTTTGGGCGGAAGTTTAAACGCAAAACAAAGAGAATATATTAAAACTAATTTAGAGATCGCAAACGACGAAGAAATTGACGAAATACTAACCGGTAAAACCGACGAAGAAAGTTTGAGTAAAATTATAGAAAATATCCCTTCGTCGGATCGGATAAAATATTTTAACCTTACGAAGTCTATATCCGAGATGGATACGTTTACAGGAACCGGCTCGACGAAGATGATAAAGTACGCCAAATTATTGGGACTTAAATCTGAGGAAACGGGCTTTAACTTTGATATCTACGACGACGACGCCGTTAGAAATAACGAATTTGAAACGATTGTCAAAAATTTCTCTCTTATTTCGGGAGCCGTCGGGTTTATACCTTTCATTCCCGTATCGGACATTATAATACTAACGCCGCTACAAATTGCTATGATTAATTCGATATTTCGTTTATACGATTTTGAGCTTGACGCAAAAGAGTTTTTGAAAACCGCCGGGGCGGCTATAGGAGCAGGAGCGTTATTTCGCTTTACGTCAAAATTATTATGCAACTTTATCCCTTTTTTAGGATGGGCTATAAACGCCTCGGTGGCTTTCGCCGGATGTTACGCTCTCGGCATAGTCGCTCGGAGATACGCCGAAGAGAAGGGCGCGGTATCTGCGGATTCGTTAAAAGATATATTTGAGAAGGCGGCGGACGACGGTAAAAAAGAATTTGCTAAACTGAAAGATTTTATTTTAACTAAAAAAGACGCATTGATAAACGAATTAAAAAATTATTCGACCGGTAAAAACGAAAAAACTTTCTATGAAGATAAAGAAAGTCCAAACGATACAGAAAAAAATGTAAATGACGAAGAACCTCTTTCTACTCCAAAAAAGAAAAGATCGACTAAAAGTACAAAAAGCCCGACAACCGAAGAGAAAGGGGATAATCATAAAATAGATAACGATTTTATCTAAAAAACGACGGGATTATCGGCAAAATAATCGATGACGGAATAATTTTCATGTTTTAAGAAATGGTCTAGTTCGAGTCCCATCTCTTTCATAACAACGGAAATGACCGCTTGAACTTTGTCGATACCGTCCTCTTTGTTTTTTACTTTTTTACATAATATCTTCAAAAACGGGTAATTTTTTGTTACGGTTTCTCTCAGT
>JAGOCL010000444.1 GCA_017998755.1 Spirochaetota bacterium
CCCGATTATCTTCCTTCAAAAATATTTATTGAAGTCTTGAAAAAAATAAATTTTTAGACAAAGACTTTAAAATATGATAGCATTTACAAAATAAAACATAAAACTAGGATTTTTTAATGATCGATAATAAAGTATTTGTAACTTACGGAGAAGGGGCTCTTCTTAACGCGAAAAAAGCGCTGTTAAGTTGCGAACTTGGCTATCTTAAAAATAAAAGCGTACTCGTAAAGCCGAATATCGGAAGGATCGCGTCGCCCGGAAAAGGGATTAATACTCATCCCGACGCTATCGCCGGGGTTATCGAGGCTCTACAAGAGACCGGTTGCGCTAAGATTGCGATCGGAGAGAGCCCTATATTGGGGGTCGATACTCTGGTAGCTTTTAAGAAAGCCGGAGTTGAAGAGGTCGCAAATAAATACGGAGTAGAACTTATCGATATGGACAGAAGAAGTTATGTCGTTAAAAATATTCCAAACCCGCGAATATTGGATTCAACCAAAATTTGCGATACGATTTTTGAGTTTGACTATATTCTCTCTCTGCCTGTCGCGAAGTCCCACATGCATACGGGAGTTACGCTTGGAATAAAAAATATGAAAGGGTGTCTATATAGAAGGGAAAAAGTCAGATATCATCAACTGGAATATAAAGAAGGATTTATTTTCCCCGATCTAACGCTCGATACAGCCATATCCGACCTTGCTACAATATTGCTTCCAAACCTTACCGTTATAGACGGTTTTATCGGTATGGAGGGATTGGGTCCGTCGGGAGGCGATATTATAGAAGCAAATTTTGCCGTCGCTTCGAACAATCCAATGGCCGCGGACGTCGCCGGATGTCTAATGATGGGTCGAGATCCTAAAGACGTCGGGCATTTACGAATAATATCTGAAAGGTTAGGTGTGTCTATAGATCCAAAAGATTACGTTATATCGCCGGTAGATTTCGAGAAACATTCTGTAAAATTCAGACTACCCCCAAAGAATATAGCGATAGAATACCCCGACGTGGTTTTATGCGATAAAGAGTCGTGTAGCGCTTGTTTGTCGACCGTTATGTTTTTCTTAAAGAGATTTAAAAACGATATGAGTCAATATCTTCTTGAGGACAACAAACTTCATTTAGCTATCGGCAAAGGGGTAAAGGAAGAAGATATTCCCGTCGGGACGGTATGTATCGGTAATTGCGCAAGAAGCGCGTCGGCAAAAGGGATTTTTGTGCCGGGATGCCCTCCGGTGCCGACGCAAATATATAAAGCTATAACCGGAGTCGACCCGGACGAGAACGAACCTGAGATTAATTAATACTATATTACGGGGAGAAAGCGTTATGAAAAAAAGTAAAGTGAAAATTTATTTGATTTGTTTTCTATTTGGACTATTTACAAACATTTCGTGTCAAAACTTTTCTCCGTTAAAGTCCGGACTAATTATTGAGAACGTTTATGCGATAAAAAACGATATAGTAAATATGTATTTGATAAAAAACGGGGAGAGTTATATAGCGATAGACGCTGGGAGAAGCCCCAAAGTTACCGATAAAGAGCTTGTAAAATTGAAAATAAATCCGGATATGGTAACGGTCGTTTTACTTACGCACGTAGACGTAGATCATATAGGGGGGCTCGATCTATTTAAAAATTCGAAAATTTATATAGGGAAAGAAGAAGAAAAGATATTAAACGGCGAAGTAAAACGCTTTTTTTTCAAGAAAATTGATAGAGAATATAACTTTTTATACGACGGAGACGTTTTAGAAATAGACGGTTTATCGATAAAAGTAGTATCTACGCCGGGGCATACTCCGGGGGCTTTGAGTTTTATAGTTAACGGCAATTTATTATTTACCGGAGATACTTTGAGCGTAAAAAAGGGGCGCGTCGACGTTTTCTTTCCTTTTTTTAATATTGATACCGAACTGCAAAAAAAATCTATTGATAAAATTAAACGCTTAGAGGTTATTGAACATATTTTTACCGGACATCACGGCTATTCCAACGACTTCAAGAAGATGTTTGAAAAATGGGGAATGTGAAATAAATATAAAATTTTTGATATATATAAAAAAATTCAAAATTAGTTGATAGAAACAACGAAAATCGTATAATATTCTTAGATAAAAGATAAAATTATTAAAAAATTATGGATAATATATGATAATAGATATTTTACCCGGTTCTAAGATTTATAAAAACGATAAAATTTCAATTCTTGCCGGTTGCCCGCCGGAGATAATAAAATTTGTAATAAATAAAAAGCTTGATTTCCCGGAATACATTATACTTCCCGACGATTTGTTTAAGGGGGACGTTATTCAATGCGCGACGGAATTTCCTCTTTATTACCATTTGTTTGTTTTGGGCAAACTGTTTCAAGGGAAGAAACTAAACATTTTAGGAACAAAATCAACAATCTATAACAATCGAGAACTTTTAAGATTGACTTTGCTCGGTCCGACAAGAGAGGAATATAAAGAGATCGGAAACAGCCCGTATTTTAACGAACTTTACAACGAATCAAGATATTTAGCGGTAAAAAATAAAGAGGGCAAAGAACTTCAAATCGACGATTTTGTGAATTTTATTCCGTTTGGCAGTAATGTCGTGGAGATTGGGGATACTATTATCAAACATATCGATAAAAACGTTTATGAGATTAACGGAGAAATTCTCGATATTAATTTTAACGAACCTCAATATCCTCCGTACGATATAAAATTTGATTTTGTGCCGATGGCGCCTCATAAATTCGGTTTAGATATATTAGGCGGCGGCTCGGGGTTTACTCCGACAAAACCTTGTTCGGGCGTTCTTCTCAATTACAATTCAGAATATATGCTTATTGACTGCCTTCCTT
>JAGOCL010000445.1 GCA_017998755.1 Spirochaetota bacterium
ATAATAATTGCAAAGATATAATCCGCCGCCGCTGTCATTTGCGGAGTTTCCTGTTATCACATTATCCGTAAAATTACCATTAGTTCCCTCATAATCGGAATAGTAATAAACTCCTCCGCCATATTCAGCTCCATTGCCTTCTATTATATTTTCCGTGACATTATATACATTTCCTCCGTAATAAGCCTCAAGATATATGCCTCCTCCATAACCAGCCTGCACTCCGGCTCTATAGATATAATTATTTCTTATTATATTCCTTGTTATAACACAGGAAGAACCGCTGGACACAGTATAGCTGTCACCGGGATTATGGTAGATGCATATTCCTCCGCCATAGCCACCCTCACTGGCGAAGTTATTTGCTATCACATTATCGCTTATAATTATATTTTCCGGGGTTGTCTGGTAATAGTTATAAATGCAAATTGCTCCTGCATAGTCATCAGAAGCATCACTCTCATTATTGTATATAGTATTATTCCCGATATTGCCGACAAAAAAATTCGCCGTTAAAGCGATTTTTTTGTCTATGATACTTTTAATCGCTTTTTTTGCGCTCGATCTTTTCGCGGTTATTAATTTAGCGCTATTAGACAAAATATTTTATTCTTTATTTATCTTAGGAACTTCAATATGGTTTGGACTATACTATACGGGAAGTAGCGGCGTTAGTTCGTATTCGCTAGTAAAAAAAGAGATAACGATGTTTCTACCCGTAGCTTTTTTAGCGATCTTGTCTTCGCTGGTTATTTTAATAATAAAAGGATTTGTAAATTGATCTCGATAGATAAAACGAAATGCGTCGGTTGTAAAATATGCGCAAACGTCTGTCCTCAAAATGTAATATCGATTATAGAAGGGAAAGCCGTTATAAAATTTTATAAAAACTGTATGGAATGCGGGGCTTGTTCGTTAAATTGTAAATACGACGCTATTATTTTAACAAAAGGAACGGGGTGCCTTGGAGCTATTATAAAAGAGGATATTCTCAAAATTGTTCCTAAAAATTCAGGTTGCGGATGCGGAATCGACGACTCGACCGGTATTAAAGAAAAAAGTTGCTGTTAATAATTAATTATGTAATTTTTAAAATTATTGTAAAATTTTATATATTTTTTGTTTTTTTTAACATTTTTAGACGCTATATTTGACTTTTTTCACAATATGCGCTAGAATATGAATTGGTAAATGCTATGGATTTAGTTAAAAAGATTACTTGTTTTTTTATTTTTATCTTTATTCTTCTCAGCTGTTCTACTAACGAGGACGATAACGACGCGCCTTTAGAGATAAAAGATATTAGTATTAATGAAGTTATCGATAGAGTTCCTAAAGTCGGCATATATCAAACGGACGTTGAGTTATTCGCTCAGCTTAATGAGAAGAATTTAGAGCAGGATATCTTTTACGAATGGTTTGTCGAATCGGTAGAGTTGGATATTCAACGTATAAATTCTATCGAAGATATTCCTCAAAAAGACGAACCGGCGACGACTATTAAAAAAATAGAGTCCAAAAATTACTTTCTTGAAGTAGGTAAAAATCCGTTAAACGTTCTTTTATCAGTTTATAAGCAGGGATACTACAAAGTCAGCTTAGTTGCGACAAATCTAGAGGAAACGACAGAAAAGTCTGTTTTATTAAAAATCGGCGAACCCGAGATACCTCATTTATTTCTTAAATTTAATATCCCCAAAACGAAAGACTTGTCAGCCGACAATTTTAGGGGCGAGTTTTTTATTCAAGTAATTAACGATAATAAAATAACGAAAAACGCCAAAATTATATCTATAAACGCTCGAGATATTAATTCCGGTTGGTTTGACGCAAGCATCGATATAAATCCCTTATTTTCTTTTGGAGTTAACGCCGGCACTCATCTGGTAAAAGACGAAGAGTCGATTAATTTATGCTCTTTAGGAAGAAACGGGATGCCTACGGGTTACGACGGTTTAAAATACGATATCGCGGATATTTTAGGCAAAGATGTTTTTATATCTCCCATATTGCTAAAGAATATAAATAACAATTCTATCTTTAAGATTTACAAAACCGGCGATAAAAATTGGAGCTCCGGCGTTATATACTTGAGTTTGCTTATGTGGGGGTACGACGACGAGGGAAAAGACGAATTCACTTTCGTTGAAAACAGCGTTACCGCTCAAAATAAAGAGATAACGAATTATTTGAATAATAAATTCTTAGCAAAAGCCTTTATTGGCTCTATAGGGCATAAAGCTCCTTTAAACGATTATTATATATATTTTAGTCCCGAGGGCCTCGATTCGGAAGAATTGGACGCTAATAAGAAAAGAGAATTTTCTAGTCTTCCTTACGGTTGTCTTATTGGCAAACTTGGTGAAAACGGCGTAAGTTTCCCGATTGGGTCTAAGTACGTTTATACTGAAAATTCCGGTCTTCCTATATATGAGAAAAACGAGCTGAATAGTTTTACAATTCGAAGCGGAAAATAATTATATATTTTTTTATTGCTAAAAAAAATAATTTCATTTATATTAAATACGGATTTTTATGAGTAAGTTATATTTAAGTAGTCTTTTATTTTTATCGTTCTTCGCTTCTTTTTGCGCTCAGACTAAATTTGATTTTTCTTCTCAAGATCATTCAAGAAAAGATTTTTCCAATAAAAATTATTCATCTTCAAATTTTACTAAGTCCAATTTTTCCAAATCAAATTTTGAATATTCTAAGCTAAAAAATGCAAATTTTACCGAAGCCGATTTAAGCTATTCAAATCTAAGCCACGCTGATTTGAGGAATTCGACTTTGAAAGGCTCTATATTATACAACGTTGATTTTAGTTATTCAAATCTAGAAAGTCTTGATTTAT
>JAGOCL010000446.1 GCA_017998755.1 Spirochaetota bacterium
AAATTGATTTTCTTAAAATAAAAATAAGAAATAACGACGACGCAAGCAAAAAAAACAAACGATATAACTCCGAAAATATATTGATATACCGTCAAATAATCTACGATATTTGCGAAAGTCCCATCTAAAATATTTGAAATATTAATTAAAAACGGATGAAATAGTAATATAACAAAAGAAATAAATGTAAAAGTCTTATGAAACCTCAATATTTTTTCTAATCCAAAGTATTTATCAAAAAATCTTGAAGTTGATCCGACAAATATTGATAATCCTATCAGAAAAAATCCCAGTATTCCGCTTATTTTGCCGGTATTTCTGATAATTTCCGACGCCGAACTGCCGTCCGTTCCCGAACAAGACGCTAAAATAAAAAATAAAATCGGCGCAATTACAAAAATATTTTTTTTCATTTTCCCTCCATACTTCTTCATACAAAATAAGATTATAACTAATATATTTTTTTAAATCTACTGTTTTTTATTAAATCTTAAGTCAGATTTTCAAGCGATAAAATTTTATAATTCCCGTTTGAATAAAATTCTATTCAATAAGATTTTTTCCTAAACAGTAACATATGTTCCTGTTTTTTAAAACTTTTTAAGACGTATAATAATTGACAAAAGTTCGCGATTTTTATATGTTATCGTTATGAAAAATATATATCCCAGAATAGACATAAACTTAAAAGCTTTTAGAAATAATATCGGCATAATCAAAAATAAATATCCCGATAACAAGATAATCCTTCCCGTTAAAGCCAACGCTTACGGACACGGCGACGTTATTATAGCAAAAGAAGCCGAAAATATCGGGATAGAATATCTGGCCGCGGCGAGACTTTGCGAAGGTCTTAAACTTAGGGCAAACGGCGTCAAACTTCCGATAATGTTATTGGGAATCGAGTCGGGCGATAATATAAAAACGGCTCTGTTAAACGATATCGAACTATCAGCAAGCGATATAGATAATCTCAAATCCATAGAGCTCGTCGCCCGTTCTGTCGATAAAAAAACAAATATTCATATAAAACTCGATACAGGTATGAGAAGACTCGGTTGTTTGGAAGAAAAATTATCAGAAATCGCTTTATTTATACAAAATTCCGGCCATCTCAACTTTAAAAGTTTTTATACCCACCTTGCGCGAAGCGACGATAGCGTTGAATTTACAAATAAACAGATCGAAAGCTTTAAAAACGGGCTTGCTTTATTAAATAGCGCGAATATTATGCCGGAGTTTTGCCATATTTATAATTCCGGAGGCATATTAGGCGATTTTGAAAAAAGCGATAAATGGGCTGTAAGACCCGGTATATCGGCATACGGATACTCGCCGTTCGACGATGAAGACGATCTTGGGCTTATACCGGTTATGACTTTTGTTACTCAGGTAATTGAAATAAAACATATTCCGGCTAATACCGGAGTGAGTTATAATCACACTTTCACGACGTCCAAAGACTCGCTAATCGCGACTATACCGGCCGGCTACGGCGACGGAATTCCGCGAAAGTTATCGAACAATCTGACGGTTAATATTAACAATAAAGCTTACAAACAAATAGGGACTATATCAATGGATCTCATGGTTATCGAAGTCGACGAGTCGGTGAAAATCGGCGACGAAGTTTTCATATTCGGTAATAAAGAAAGCTCCCCTAACGACGCAAAATCTCTCGCTAAACGGCTCGGAACTATCTCTTACGAGATAACTACAGGAATGAACGCCAGAGTATTAAGACGCGTCGTAGAATAAATTCAAACGCATTATTCTTGGTTTTCCTTCAAATACTCCCTTATTTTGTCCTGATCTTCGCGGCTTATGTCTTCAAATTGAATACCAATCAAAAACAATCCGTCGGTATCTCTGTCGCAACGAACTACTACTCCGTCGCTTTTTATCGCGTAAGTTTTGTCCTTTAGATATAAATCAAACATGATAAATATCTGCGACAAAGGATCTGTTTCATAACGTGATTTGCATAAAATACCGCCTTCGCTGACATTAAGACTTTCCGCGTTAAAAAACGTCTCTTTTAATAAAGATATTTCGACAATCTGATTTATTTCAAATCTGGGATATTTTCTCCTGTCTTTCGCATTATCGCTCATGTTTTTGCTCCTATGAACACGGATATCGACTAAAAGGCCGTTTCTTACCGGAAATATTTTTAGAACGCCGTCTATCCATGATAAAAAAAAAAATAACGTCTGTCAAGAAAAAAACTTAATAGATATATTTTGATATGATATTGTTTTTAACCGATATTTTCAAATATTTATCCGCCCGACTTTGAGCGGTATTTACTATTATATATTTTACCCCTCTTATCTCTTTTTCGTCGTAAAAATGAAGATGTCCGCATATATAATATTTTACGTCGAACTTGTCTAAAACGTCGTACAAAAAATAAGCGTCTTCAGGATACGATAAAGCCGTTGGGCTTTGAAATTCCTTATCAGTCGGACTGTAATGACTAAAAACAAATTTGTTTATCGAATCCGACGCGGATAACGTATCAATTATCCAGTTTTTCTGGTCGGATCCTATCGTTCCGTTTGCGGTATCGGTAAAAATAAAATGATTATCCCCTATTTTGAACTCGTAAACCGTTCTTCCCAAAATATTCCGCCACTCGTCATAGCCGTTATTGTACAAATCATGGTTGCCTATAACGTAATACGCCGGAACATTGATATTTTTTAAGTCCTCCGCCAAATAGTCGTACTGATATCTTAGTCCCGATTGAGCGACGTCGCCGCAAACTACGATAAAAGAAATGTCGTTAAATCTGACGTCGTCTGAAATATCTTTAAAATAGTTCTCGTCGCCTTCGTAATAATGCAGATC
>JAGOCL010000029.1 GCA_017998755.1 Spirochaetota bacterium
TCGTATTTTTTTTCCTTTGTAAGAATATCGAAAAACAAATTATATAGATGTCTCTTGTTTTCATTACCGTCGTCGATTAAGGGAATCGCCGCTTCTGCGACAATCGATGCATTCTCAAAATCGTTCAATTTCTTATAAGATTCCGATAAATACCATTGAGTCGGATAAGTTTTATATTCTACCGGTAGTTTTTCGAGAATATTTACGCTCTCGCTATATTTTTCGTTCATATAGAGAAGTATGCCGTACCAATAAATTATATTAACGTCTTCCGTTTTCTCGCGATACGCTTTCTCAATATTTAAAAGCGCTTTTTTATAATCCTTATTTTTATAGTTATCAAGAAATAGATTATAATAATTTTCTTCGCCGAATAAGTTAGTCGCGCCGAAGAGATAAAAAATAATAAATAAAATAACGGCTTTTCTTAACGTCATATTTAACGATTATACCTCTTAATTTCTACTTCACTCCTACAAATCCAAACTTCTGATAAATATTATCCCTATCGACGGTCGGGTTCTGCTTCCCGTCTGCGAGTTTGGGAACCTCCGCTATGACGAAGTTTTTTAACTCATCTATTGATATTATACCGTTTTTATCTATATCCGCGGTCTGTCCCTTTAACGACTCGATTATCTTATTCGTAAAAAATCCGTTTCCTACCGCCTCGCTTTCGTAACTGAGTTCTCCACCCTTGCAGGATGAAAAAACTATCGCCCCGCTTCTTCGGACGAGATCGTTATAGATATAGCGGTCTTTTTCAAATAAATACGTTCTTTTTATCGTCTTTTTAGTCGAATCGTCCTTTTTCTTGAGAGCTCTTTCGGTTTCAATCGCTCTCGACTTGATACCGCGGTTTTCCGCCATCGCGAAGTATTCCGATTGAACTTCGTCGTCAATTTCTCCCGACTCGCATGTATCCATGAGGAATAGCTTATTCCGCGGCGCAATTCCCTGCATAATATCTTCTATTATATCAAAGTTTGCCGCAGTCTGTGAGAGATTATCAAGTTTTGTTTCGTGAGTTACAAAATAATATGTCGCTTCTTTGTCTGTATCGTGAATACCATGTCCCGCGATAAACAAGACAAATGTGTCGTCCGGTTTCGCGCTCTTTAAGAACTCCTTTGCTTTCTTTATATTCTCTACCGTACATTCCTCGTTTATATAGGTTTTTGTATAGATATTTGCATATTGACTTTTCATATTAGAATAGACAATCTCAAGGTCTTTTGCGTCCTTATCTGCAAATCCCAGCTGTCTGATGTCGGGATCTATGTATTTTGATACGCCGAATCCGATGTAATACAAATCCGGTCTCACAGGAGTAGAAGGATTATAACTTGCCATAGTTAGCGCCCTATACGACTCGGCTCCCTTTTCGTTCATACAGCTTACTTCTATTTTGTTGGCGCCGGCGGTAAGTTCGATTTTTTCGGTAATCGACAGGTCGCCCGGCATCATCCTGAGCGTATCGAGGGATTTACCATAAGCCCCGAAAAGCGGAACATCGTTGACAAAAACATTGTATCGTTTCAAAGAAAATAACGAGTCCGAAAGTTCAATTTTCAGTTCAACAAATTTACCGTTAATTTTTGACTCTACTATTTTAGCCTCGGGGACATGATAATCCTTTGATAAAAGCGACTCGTCCGGATTACCGTTTTTATCGACAAATCCGAGTTTTTTTAGCCGTTTTAGGTATTGACTGTAAAAATGATCTATCATATCCTGATTTTTACTACCAAGCCGTTTTAAAATTATATCTGGTCGGTTATTTCTCGCGGCAAACTGGTCGATATTCCAGCTCTCAAGCCCTCTTACCATTCCGACAAATTCTCCGCCGTTAGCCGATGCGTCCCAGTAACCTTCGGAATCATAAATCAAACGCTCTTTCCCCTCGCTATCCGAAATAAACGAAACAAATTGATTATTTTTGTAATCCCATAAATTAATACATCCGTCTTGACTGCATGATATTATTTTCCCGTTATCCGTATCTATAGATACCCCTATTATCAAATAAGAGTGATTGGCGTTTCCGTTTATCTCTTTACTTGTAGAATAATCTATAACGCCAACATAGTAATCGTGATCGCCGTAAGCTACAATTTTACCGTCTGAAGACATTTTAACAGCGCTATTTATGTTTTTTGTTGAAAATGTTTTGACTATTTTCTTTTCCTCGATATTTATGCGATATATTTTTTGAAAACACCCTGCAAGTATCTCTTTTTCATCGTTAACGAGCTCTAACGATTTACAATGAACGCTAACGAGAAATTTATCTGATTCAATAGATTTATTCAAATCCCATTTTCTGATATAAGCTTCGTCGGCTCCGCTAAAAAGAGATGCGCCGTCCGATGAAAAAACCAAGCTGTTAATTTGCCCCGCGCTTCCCTTTAACGAGTTTAATAGTTTTAAACTTTTTATTTCCCAAACATTAATTATTTTATCTCTACAACCCGTCGCAATTTTTTTATTATCTTTTGAGATCGCAACCGCCGTAATTGAATTTGCATGACCGCTTACTTCGCTTAATATTTTACCGGTTTTAAAATCTATGATATAAAATTTTTTAAAACTACCGGCAATTATCAATGAATTATCCGGCGAAATAGTCAGCGAATTAATTCTATTTTTTGAATCTGTTTTTATTCTATGAACTATCGTTGTATCTCTGATATTCCAAATTTTTATGATACCTAAAGAATTTCCCGTAACAACGTATCTATTATCTTTTGATATAGCGCAACTCTCTATCATATCGGCTTTTTTATCGATATTTCGAACAACGCTCCCCGATTGTAAATCCCAATATTTGATATTATTGTCAAAATCTATAGATACGACGTCAGAGTCGGTATTAATAAAATACGATGCGAGTACGCCGCCGCGATGTCTGGAAAAGGTTTTTATTAATACGCCTTTTTTTATATCCCATAATCTTACCGTCTTGTCCTGCCCGGAGGATACAAGATATTTACCGTCTTTTGAGAGATTTATAGACCATATATAATCGTCGTGTCCCGAAAATGATTTTACCTCTTTGCCTGTTTTTATATCCCACATTTTAATTGTTTTATCTCTGGAACAAGTTATAACATGCTTATCGTCTTTGGTAAAAACCACATCCTGTATCTCGCTATTATGCCCAAATATCTTAATAATTTGTTTCCCAGTAGCAATATCCCAAAGAATTATTCTTCTTTCCGTTCCAACGGTTGCAATCGTCTTTTTATTGTACGAAACCGAGATTTTTGCATTATAATCGTCGTCGTCGATATAACTTCTTATTATTTTTTGGGTTTCAAGGTCGTATAGAAATACCTTGCCGTACCCCGCGTAAAAAATCCCTTTATCGTCAGGCGCGAAACAGACGTATCCCGAGAAATCTATATTTTTAAAATCATATAATATTTTCCCCGAGTTAATATCCCAAACCTTTATATTCCTGTAACTGTCTACCGAGACAATCATAGTATCGTCGTTAGAAAACGATAAAGAAACAAGATAACCTTTGTGTCCTTTAAGAGTTTTTAATAGTTTACCCGTTGCGACATCCCACAATTTTACTGTATTTTCATAGCTTCCGGTTAATACTAATTTCCCGTTATTCGACAAAGCCGCGGAGCTTAGATTAACCGCGTGTCCCAACTGATAATTAATAATAGGAATAGTTTCGGCGTAACCTGAGTCTATTAAAAAGAAAACCGCCCAAAAAGTTAAAATAGTAATTTTTTTTCGCATAACGCCATCCCTTTATTCATAAAATATTTACACTCTTTAATGTAATATCTAACAATCTTATCATTTTCATTTTTTTTTTAAATATTTTCAAAAATAATTTTTGCTTCATCTATAATTTTATTATTATAGAAATCTACTCCTTTTTTATATTCTTCTAAATAATCATTTATCAGTCTTTGTTCAATATCCGGAAGTCCATTTAATACTTCGTAAATAGAAACAGGGGCATTTCTTCCTTTAACTTTAACATTCAATAAAAATCTATAAATATATTTCGGATTATTCTCAATATCCATTTTTATTGTATCGCTTATTAAAATACCGTCTCCATAATATTTTGATACCCCCTCAATCCTTGAGCAGAGATTAACTGTATCTCCTATTACCGTATATTCCATTCTTGAAGTCGATCCAATATTTCCTGCAACGAGTTTGCCTTTATGAATACCTATTCCCGTTTTAAGCGCCGGCAAATCCAATTTCTTAAACTCTTCATTTAAATTCTTTAGCGACTGTTGCATTTTAATAGCGCTGTCTATTGCCTGAATTGACTGATTTTCTGATTTTACAGGAACGCCAAACAAAGCCATAATAGCGTCTCCAATATATTTATTTACCACTCCTCCCGTTTTAGTTATACAATTGCTCATAACTTCAAAATATTTATTCAAGAAAAAAACAACTTTTTCAGGAGGCATTTTCTCAGAAATTGTTGTAAAATCCCTGATATCGCTAAAAAGCACAGTCCCTTCGGTAAGAATCCCACCTAATTTGATATTTTCTTTCAGAATATAATCCCTAATCGCAGGATCAACCATTTTACCAAAAATATCCTTGATTTTTTCTCTATCTTCAAGACCTTCCGCCATTCTATTTATGTTAAATGTTAAGTTTCCTATCTCATTATTTACAGTTACCGGTAATCTTTTTGAAAAATTACCATTTTTTAAATCTTCAACAAAAAGCGATAAATTTTGAATCGGTTCTGTAAATGATCTGGTTTTAAAAAAAACAATAAACAATACCCCAAGAACGACTATAATAAAATACGATATAAGATAGGGATTTAATTTTAATATCGTCGCTATCAACCCATGAGTATAAAGCGAAAATATAATGTTTATTATAGGATATAACGATATTATTATAAATGAAACAAAAAGCTCGTTTCTGAATTTTTTCCCCGATGATTCAAATTGAATATTTTTTATTATAAAAATCTTTTTCCTGATTTTCATTAATAGGTTTTCAATGATAATCGTTGCGTAATATACCGGAATAATTATGTATGTATATATAATTGATATTGAAAATTCTATTATTTTAAAAAGAGATTTATACGATTCTGCCTCTGTTTTTAAACCGCCAAGAGTTATTAAAGCGCAATAAAAAAAACTGATTGATGCAATTAATAAAGAAGATAAAACTGGCAATCTGTTTATCGATCTTTTTATCTTATCCGGGTTCCCATTTTTAAAACTTCTTGATATTGTCATAAAAACAATTAGCGAACCGATTACGGTTATAAAAACATTCCAAAATACTAGAAAAGATATTGTTCCTAAATAATCTATCGGAGTTAAATCTTTAACGCCGATAATAAAATATAAAACTGTTATAATTAGATATATTATGAATACTGAGGACATTCTTAATATATATTCAATCCTAAAATTGTTAATATATTTTAAATTATTATAATTACTATCCATAATTTCACTGATTATTCTTTAAACATAATATCATAAATATTAACCCCATATTCCATTGTATCAGTCATTACTTTTATATCGATTTAAAAAATATTTTATTTCATTTTTTAAAATTATTAAACCTTTTTATGAATATTTACACAAATCATATCTAAATATTTCCGCGCTCTTTGCGTCCTTTGCTGTTAAACTATTGTACTATTTCTTAAATCGAAATCCGTATTAATAAAAAAAACCGGCGATAACCGCCGGTTAAATTGAAAATAGTTTATTAAACGTTTTTAGGTATTCTGATTACCTGTCCGGGATATATAAGATTAGCGTCTTTTATAACTTCTCTGTTAGCTTCAAAAAGAGCCGGCCATTTTTTTGAATCGCCGTAAAATTTTTGAGCAATTTTAAAAAGAGCGTCGCCTTTAACGATCGTGTAGAAATCTGAATCGCCGGCGCCTACTTTGGATTTAACTTTCAATTCTGAATCATCTACAGACTTGATCCCTTTGATATTGCCAAGAATCAATATAGCTTTTTCTCTATCGGCGTCGTTCTCGCACTCTCCAGATATCTTAGCGTCGCCGTCGGTACTTGTAACGTTTAAGTTAGCAATTTTTCCCGAAAGATCTTTTTCAATCTTTTCTTTTAATTGAGCGTCGCTCAATCCGGCCATTTTCTCGCCCATATCCGATAAAAATTTAAATAACCCCATAATAATCTCCTTGTATCTTATTTGTTGTTTTTGACGCTTAAAAACTTTAAACGTCCTATTAATAGAAATATATTTTATTTCCACCCTAATACTATTCTATTAAAAATATTTATAATGTCAACAAATTTTTAATAATTATTAATATTTAAATAATTGTTGATTATACCGGAATTTTTTTGTTATAATCGGCTCAGACAACTTCTTAATAAATTTGGGTCGTTTATGATTGATAAAAACTTGCTTCTTAAAATATTCGGCGCTTCTTACATGGAGAGGTGGAACGACAAACTCAGACCGCTTTCTTTCTATGAAATTGATAAACAAGCGCATAAAATGATGATCGCTTTCTTTCTTGCAAATTTTGAAGACGACAAAGAGGGATTTGACTGGCAAGAAATAATTGAAGGCGGAATTTTTGAATTAATTCAGAGACTCGTGATTACCGATATCAAACCGTCGGTTTTAAGAAAAATAAAAGAATACAAAGAAAAAAATGAAGAATTCAAAGACTGGATTTACGAGCAAGCGCGCCCAATTATCGCGCCGTTAGGTCAAGAATTCTCCGATAAATTTAAGAATTACAACAAAGCGGAAGACAACGACAATCTAAACAGAAAGATATTGGGCGCGGCGCACTTGTACGCGTCAAAATGGGAATTTGATATAATCGAGCGGGCTAATCCCGAAGGTTACGATATCGATCTGATCAAAAAAGAATTCGAAGATTCGATGGAAAAATTTTACGACCTTGAAGGGATCAAACTTCTCGGACTATATAAATCGTACAGAAAATTTATTGACCTTTGCGGCCAATTGAGATTTCAGATAAGATGGGCTAATCTTCATCGCGTCCCGAAAACTTCGGTTCTAGGGCACTCCTTTTTCGTCGCCGTTTTTTCATACTTATTTTCCTACCTAAACGGCTCGTCGTCAAGACGCGCCCGGAATAATTATTTGACGGGACTTTTTCACGATCTTCCCGAAGTTCTTACCAGAGACATCATCTCGCCTGTAAAAAAATCGATAGAAGGGCTTTCAGATATTATTAAAGATTTTGAACAAGAACAGATGGAAAAGATCGTATATCCCTTAGCTCCGCAAAAAATTAAAGATGCGCTACTGTTTTATTCTGAAAACGAATTTGACAATATCGCCGAAATAGACGGCGAGATAAAAAACTTTCACAATCAAAAAATCTCTTCAAATTACAACGAAGATAAATTCAACGTAAGAGACGGGGCGCTAGTAAAGGCGGTCGACGAGCTGTCGGCGTTCATAGAAGCAAAAACGGCTCTGGAGAACGGCGGCAATTCTAAAGAATTCTTGACCGCCGCGATAACGTTAAAAGAAAAATATATGAATTCCGGATTGATATGCGGGATCGATTTTTCTAAAATATACAGAGAGTTCTAATGCCAACAATTTTTATCGCTCCAAATATCGAAAAATCGTCTGAAGAAGCAATTTGCGAGGTTCTCAATCTTTTAAATACCAAAACTACGGTAATTTTCAAGGAAAAATCCGCATTCGACTCGTTTACGCATAAATACGGCTCATTAATACTTAGCGGAAGCGTCGTTTGCGTAAATTATCAAGACCTAATAGAAAATATTTTTGTATCCGACAAACCTATTATAGCCGAAGACCGCAGGGTTATCTCTTTTTATAAAAGTTTAACTAACTCCGATAAAGAATTCTTTAAACTTGAAAGCTATTTTCAAGCAATACCGCTTACGAATAACTTCTTTTCGTTATTTCAAGAATTATCGTCCGAATTTATTGAACCCGAGGAGCTCTTATATAACCGCGATTTTTTGACTAACGAATTTCAAAGGAATCTTTTCGTCAAGCTCCTAGAAATAAGAAGTCATTTGAAGATTTTTCTTGAAAAAAAATCGCTTGAAGATAAAATCTTTCTTTACGATAAAAATAATTTTGACAAAAACCGCGATTTGATATGGCGCATAATCGATAAACAAATTCCTCTGATTTTTGTCGACTGCTTTTCGACAAATAAAATTGAAGAGTCAATTTTTAAAACAATAGCCGGGTCGATCGAAGTTAGCTACTATATATCGGGTCTGCCGTTATCTCTTATTGAAAAATCAAGCTTTAAATTGATATATGATGAAAATAATAAATATTTAAAACATTTTAGCTCTTTTATGACTAATAATGTAAATATTTACGAATCTCAAAATAAAACTGCGATGTTAAGCGAATTATTCAGCTACTTAGCCGACAAAAAAAAAGCTTATGTGTTGAACTGCGATAAAAAAGATCCGTACGATTATGCGTTAAATAGAGATACTTTTTCGTTGAAAGAAGAACTTCCTTATATAAACAGAAGCATTTACGTATATTTTGACGTATTTTATAAGATTTTAGAAAATATATCGTATAATCCGACGGTTAAAACATTTTTTATTAGTATTGACTCGGTTTTAGACGCATTTTCTACTTACGATTTTATAAAATATTATTTATCGGACGAGCTTATCGCTAAATACAAAAATAGATTAATAAAAGAGATTTCGGATAACGTTATTTATATCGATTATACTTTCCGGAATTTCGACGAAAACGGCGAATTAAAAGAGTTGAAAGATGATTTGAACGAGCTTTTTAATATAAAAAGAATTTCTGAGTTCAAAATTTTCTGCTATAAAAGGAATTTTGCCAGATTTAAAGAGAATATTCAGAACTCCTACGACACTTTCTTTATAGCAGTTGAAGATATGGAATCAATAGAGATACTCGATATGGTATCGGACTGGAATGAAATATTTGAACCGGCCGGCCGTATTCCAAAAATAGGAAGCGGATTTATAAAACTACTGCTTGACTACTTAAAAGCAAAAAAACTTAAAATTTCCGATAAAATCGGCGGTTTTAGCTTTTATTCGATAGACAATTTCAATTTCAACTCTAAACGGGACGCTTTGGCGATAATTAATATTGATTCGTCGCGATACCCGATTTTAGAGCGCCCGAATTTTGTATTTACCGAAAAAGACAGGATTAAGTTAAATCTCCCAACCGCCGATCGCTCGATATTTTTACAACGGCTCGATGTTCTTAGGTTATTGCAAAATTATAAAGAACTGAATTTCTTTTACGTTAAAAGTATAAATAAAAATATCGGAGCAAGCGGCTTTATCGAAGAAATTAAACTTATGGCAAAAGATAAACACATTTCGATAAACGAAAATAATCCCCCGATTTTTAACGATAATTATCTTTTATACTATAATAACATACTTGAAACGAAAGATAACGAAGCTAATAAAAATATTTCAGCTTTTAAGGAGAGTATTTCGAAAGAAGAAAAGTTGGTTATTCCGATCGATTACGATATGGACTTCCCGAAAGGCAAACTTGAACTGAGTTACTCGTCGTTTTCGGAACTGACCAAAGACCGGCTATCGTTTTTTATAAAACATCTGATGAAACTCAATAATATCAAGCTAAAAAGTAATCCCAAGATTAACAATCAACTTATAGGACTGATAACGCACGATACTTTCCGTTTGTTGTTTGAGACGATCGAAAAAGAAGAAATAGATATAACCGATACAAGTTTGATTAACCGGATTATCGATAATATTTTCGACGATTATTTTATCTCTTTTAAAGAAAAAAAATATATTTATAAACTTCCAAATAACGTCGGCGCAATATTTTTCCAAAAAGTTATACTGGAATTTATACGGGAAAGCGCCGTTTATTTTATAAAGACGATTAAACAAACCATTGGCGATAAATCGATAAAATTTATCCCCGAAAAAGACGACTTATCCAAAACAGAAGTAAAAGGGGTTTCTATACCGTTAAGCGAATATTTCAAAGACAATCCTTTGACCCTTCATATTACTTCAAAATCCGATCTGAGAATTGAAACCGACGATATGCGCTATATTTACGACTATAAGTCGGGATCCGGCGAACCGGATAAGATTCAGCTCAAATTCTATGAATATTTTTACTATTTATTCGACAACAAAGCGAAACCCGACGACATAGCTTCATATTTTTATATGGTATTTAAAAAAGATTTTATCAATAACGATAATAAAGAGGATTTAATCGACATTATTATAAGCGAATTGAACGAATTGTTCGAAAAAGGATATTTTTCGCTTCCTGAAAAGAAATACGGCTACAATCAAGACTTTTTAGACATTTACAGAGCCGGATAAACTTTATTTACCTTGCAGAATAATTTGGGCAAAGTATATTCGACAATTTCAGCATTAGTTGTTTGTGAAATTCATCAAATCAAAACGATAATATTTGCCGACGATAATATCCGTTACTCTTCTTGAAATCTCAAAGTATCTCTTTTGAGAAATCATAAAAGGGATAATCAAGTCGTTTTCGTTGACGTTTGCGTAATTTATGTCTCTATCAAAGACAATAGGATAATTATTCTTCCAATCGGCGTCTAGAAAACACCTGACGCTGTATATCAACTCGACTTCGACGTTATTCGTAACGGCGTTGAATGCGAAAACTTTAACCAAATAATTTGTTATAAATCTATGAATACCGTATTTATCGTCGGCGGGATATATGCATAATATCTTGTTAAATCCCCCTTTACTGAAAAGATATTCCAAAAAAAGGTAGTTATCGGCAAGATTGTCCGTCAAATCCTTGTAATACGAATAATTCATCTTTTTTTGAACGTCTTCGTAAGACGAAGTTATTTCGTTTTTATTGAGCGTGAGAGAATTGTAATCGTACTTATTTTTTTTCAAACCGTTGTAGTATCGTTTAAAAAAGTTATCTATCTCGTAAGGAGCTATTTCGGCGACGTTAATATCGTCTTTCATGAGCGTTACCTTAAAGATATCTACCATATCTTTAGATATCCCCTTTCCGCCTAATACCGCTATCCTGTCTTCGGATTTATTCAATATCATCTTACTGTCGTAATATTCCGAGAAAGAGACGCAGGACAGCCCCGCTAATAAAAAAGATAACGATATAAGGTAAATAAATTTCTTTAGCATATAATTATAACTCTCAATATTATTTTATTTTTTAGATTTTATTAAAATATTTTGACATTGTCAAAATATTTTAATAAAATCATCTATAATTATTTTATTTGGAGAATATTTTTGAATAGAAAAACCTTTTTTTTATTTTTTACTATTATATTTCTTTCTTTTAGACTGCAAGGATTTGTCGATATCACTTTAGGCGGAGACGTTTCCGTTTCTGAAGGAATATTGTTAGATAAAAATTTTTTTACCGCCTCTTTGGCTCAATCCGGCGAAAGCGTTAGCAACATGGCGTTTGATACCTCCGTTAAACTCGGATTCAACTTTGAGATGACGAGAGTTATTTTAGAAGACGTTCTTTGGTGGTCTACCGACTCTTATCTAAACGGCTCGTTTTCCTTCTTTGTATTTTACGATAGCTTACTCGTCGGATATAATTATTTCGTAAGATACGGGTTAAATTTTCACACGCTTTCTCTCTTAAAAATTTCCTTGATGTCAAATAAATTCAAAGATACTCGAATTAATATCGGAGCCGGCTACGGACTTGAATTTTACGCCGGTTCAAACAGGATTATCTCCGGAGTTTCGCGGATGGTTCCGGCTCCGGGTTTATGTAATTATTTTATTCTATCTTTTGGATTGGAACATTTTATAAGATTTTGGAGAATAAAAGACATTAATTATCATAGATATTCGCTTAAAGTAAAACCCAGATTTTATTTCGGAGTCGGACTAAACAGAACGGTTCTTCAAATAAAATTCAATCCCGCGACAAATAGCTTTGAATCAAACGATCTCAATTATACTCTCTCCGGTTATCCTGAATTCAAAGTCGGATTCGACGTTACGTTAGGACTAAATCTTAACGCAGAGACTTTTATCCCGGGGTATAATATCAAATTGAGTAAAGAAAGCTCGCTCGCTTTTCAGGCGAAAGACTTTTCTTTCAAAGAACTGCTCGATTCAAACAAAAAGATCGCGCTATCTTTGAGGAATTCGGATATTTATTCTTCATACGACAAAACGGATCAAATGAAAGACGAGGTAGAAATAGAAAACTTTATCAATTTCTACGTCAGAGATAAATTTACCAATAAAACCGGCATAAACGTCTCAGCAAACAAAGACGCGACCGACGACTACAACGTCTCTTTGTACTTCAATAAATTACGGGTCGATAAGATTCCCGGTCTAAACGTATTATATTACTCTATGATTGTAAACGTTTACGTTTTTAGAACGGATAAAAAAGGGTTTATGGGTAACGAGAAGATCAACGTCTGCCATGGACAGATAAAACCGGTTCGAGAAGTAGTTATACCCAAATATTATAACGGTTCGATTTCAAAATTATTTTCCGAAAAAAGAGAGAATTTCACAATCCTGATAAACGACGTTTTGGAGTTATTAAAAAGAGATTTCATCGATACGGATAAATAAGAAATTACTTCTTTTCCAATAACGCTAATAATTCCAAATGGTGAGTCTGCGGAAACATATCTACTAATATCAGCTCTTTTATCTTGTAATCATTTGATAGAAGAGATATATCCCTAGCCATTGTTTGAGGTTTGCACGACGAATATATTATTTTCTTAGGAGAAATATCTAAAATACTATCAAGGCTTTTTTGGTCTATCCCTTTTCTTGGAGGATCAATTATAACAACGTCGGCGCGCCCCAGTTTATCGACGACCTCTTCTACGGCGGATTCGATAAACTTAACGTTTGAAGCGCCGCCGTTTATCTCCAAATTATGGAGAGCGTCTTTGATGGAGCTTTTTGAAAGCTCGACTCCGACCGTTTCGCTTGAAAAATGCCCGACAAAAAGCGTTATAAGCCCAATTCCGCAATATAGATCAAA
>JAGOCL010000447.1 GCA_017998755.1 Spirochaetota bacterium
TTTCAACGCCGTATTTACCGATAGACTTGCAATTTTCGACGTCTTCGTATGCAATCTTTTCAGCGATTTTATATACGTTTGATATTATCTCTTCGATTGTCCTCGCCTTATCTATCTCTTTACGAACTCTATTTATCGCCCACTTTAGATTAACGGCGGTAGGTCTTGTATTCAATAAAAGTATTTCGCTGAATTTGAGATGTTGACTAAAATCAGGTTTTCGCGACGCTTCAAGCGCGGCAAGATACATACCGTAAGCCGCGGCGACTCCTATTAAAGGCGCCCCTCTCAAATGCATATCTCTTATTGCTACCGCCATTTCAGTAGAAGAATTTATAGTTTCAATAATGAATTCAAAAGGTAGATATCTCTGATCTATAATTTCAATAGATAATTTATCTTCAGACATCCAAATAGATCTGTATTTTTTATTATTTATAATCATAAAACGCCTTCGTTGTTATAATTAATCGGTAAATATGAGTTAATATATTTAATATAATCTATTATTTATTGTTAATTTATTGTCGTCAAATATTTGGCAATTTCAGGATGCTTATTAATATAATCGTTCATGGAACTCGAATTCTTTTCCATAAATAAATTGTATTCTTCTTCGGAAAATTTAAGATTTTTGAAAAACTCGTTTTTCTTATTTAAAAAAAAATCTTTTTGCTTCTCTTCGCTAAGATTTTGGACTTCGCTTACAAACTGAGAAATAAAATTTTTATGCAATACAGATATAGCAAAGAAAACATCCAGATTTATAGAAATCGCTTCGTTTACTATCTTTTTCATTTTAGAAATATCTATTTCGGAATCAATATTGTTCTCGTTTAAAGAATTGTCAAACTCATGAATATTTACGTTGACGTTTTCTTTTTTCAGACATCCAAAAAATATCGTTAAAATAAGTAGAATATAAAAATATTTTTTCATAACCGCCTTTTTACTATAGTCTATTTTATAAAATTAAATAAAAAAAAACAACATAATATTTAAAACATTTTTTTTGTTTATCGTTCATTTTTTAAATCTCTAGTATGTTTCGCTAAAAACGTCTTGACATTATATATATTTTTTAATATTATCATTTATTATGGTTTTTGTTATATTTTAATAAAAACTGTTTTATTTCGCTCTTTACCCAAATATTTCGGGTAATAGAAAATTTAATTACGGATAATCAATATGTCGGATCAGAATTTTTCGTTTGACGCAATAGTCGTAGGATCGGGGCTCGGCGGATTATCGACTGCGGGACTTTTATCAAAGATTAATAAGAAAAGAGTTTTAGTTCTTGAAAAGCACTATGAAATCGGCGGACTTACTCACGAATTTAAGAGAGGAGCGTATAGCTGGGACGTAGGTTTACATTATCTCGGTAATCTCGAGAAGAGATTTCTGGATAATATGGGGTTGCAAATGTTCAGCTTTCTGACAGACGGCAATTTAAAGTGGAATAAAATGCCTGAAATATTCGAGAAATTAATATTTCCGGACTTTACTATTGACGTTAAAAGTAGCGTAAAGACTTATAAGAAATCGTTATTTGAATTATTTCCAAAAGACAAAAAAAGTATTAATAGATATATTATAGACGTTTATTTGTCAAGAATTTGGTATTTACTTTATTTTTTCTCAAGATTTTTCAAATCTCCGGTTAAGCAGATATTTATTTTTTTATCGCTTTTTTTGAAAAAGAAAGCGCTGATGACGACTGCGGGATACTTAAATAAGTATATTAAAAATGAAAAGCTTAGAGCGGTTTTGGCGGCAAGATGGGGAAATTACGGAGCTCCGGTAACAGATAGCGCTTTTGCAATTCACGCTTTAGTTGAGCATCATTATTATAACGGAGGTATATTTCCCGACGGCGGCGCTGAAAAAATATCTATACATATTGAGCAAACTATAGAGAAATTCGGAGGAAGAATTTTTACAAACTTTGAGGTATTGGAGATACTAATCAAAGACAATAAAGCTTACGGAGTTAAAGCGAGGAATTTATCTTCAGCTAATAAAGATGTTGTGGAATTCTACGCTCCTATTATTGTATCTGCAACCGGCGCTCAATCGACATATTTGAAATTACTGCCCGATATGGGATTAAATATTCAAAAAGAGCTAAAAAATTTTTATGTAGGATATAGCGGAATTAATGTTTATCTAGGACTTAGAGAATCTCCTGAAAAGCTCGGGATCAAAGGGGAAAATTATTGGATTACCGAAGGGTATGATTTAGATATCTTTAACAATAAGTCAAACGATCTTGTAAAAGGTCAAGCTTGCTATTGTTTTCTCTCTTTTCCTTCCATGAAAAGCGGCAAACCCGGTGGGCATACAGCCGATATAGTTTCTATAATTCCTTACAGTCTTTTTGAAGAATGGAAAAAGGAATATTGGAAAGAGAGAGATAATCAATATTACGATATAAAAGACAAAATATGCGACGGTTTACTGAACCTTATTGAAAAATATATTCCAGGTTTCAAAGAACTTATTGTTTATAAAGAAGTCGCTACCCCTCTTACCTTTAAACATTTTACCGGAAAAGAAGACGGAATATTTTACGGACTTCCGGCAATTCCCGCAAGGTACAAGATCAAAGATTTACAGGTAAAAACCCCCGTTAAAAATCTATATTTGACCGGAACCGACGTTATCAGTAACGGCATACTTCCGGCTTTATTTAGCGGTATGGCGACGGTAAGCTTTATTAACGGTTTTTTTGGAATAATAAAAGTTATGAGTAAAGTTTTCTCATATAAACCAAAGAAACAAAAAAAACACGGCATTGTAGATAAAATATATCACAAATATTTTGATAAAGAATACG
>JAGOCL010000448.1 GCA_017998755.1 Spirochaetota bacterium
GCCCGGATTTGTGAAGTTCGCAAGCGCCACTTGAGCTAATATTCTGTTATTTCCGTTGGAGTAAACGCCGGTAATAGAGCCGGTATCGTCCACTTTAAGTCCTTCAAGATACCCCATTCCAAATCCGTCCTGTCTAAACGGTTTTGTCGTAAAACCCGACGAAAACTGAGTAATCCCCACTCCGTCGTCGGTTTTAACTCTGCCAACCTCGCCGAGATTTAATCTTACCGACATCTCCTGTCCCGCGGTATCGGCGGATAAAGTTGGAACTCTTAAGTTTAGATTAACGAAAAGATTCCCGGTATTCAAAGCGTCTTCTCCCGGCGCCGTAACGCTCATTATTCTACCCATATTATCGAAGCCCAAATTGAAATAATCCGTAGCCGTTCCGGTTATATTGGGGTTAGTCGTACTAACGGAGAATTCCGTATTCGGTATCTGTATCTTTTGTCCGGGGTTATTCGGATCGTCTCTGTACGCTTCTACTCTGGATTGCCATTCGTTTGTTCCGGTTTTAAACATAACGAATCTAAGTTCGATAGGAGTTCCTTGCGAATCAAATATATTTATAGACGAAGTCCATGTATTTTTAATCTTCTCTTCGTCGGATAAATTAGCGTAATTATTAGGATCTATAAGAGGCATTTCTGAAAAAAGGTTGCACTTAAAATCTACGTTCGTCGTTGCTTTAGCGGGATCTTTTGAATATAAAGGAATAGTTATATCTTCCGCATCGGATGCGACGTCCAGCAAATAATTGCCGCCGACTTCTCTAGACATCCACCCTTGCACTCTCAGTCCGGTTCCGGGATTAACGAGAAGTCCGTCTTTATCCAAGCCAAAAGCTCCGGCTCTTGTATAAAAGGTTTTATCTCCGTCTTTCAACACAAAAAAACCGTTTCCGCTGATAGCCATATCGAGATTATTGCCCGTTGTCTGCAAAGAACCTTGTCCGTGAAGAGTGTCGATAGTCGCGACGACCATACCGAGTCCGACTTGCTTAGGATTGACCCCGCCTTTCTCTTCGTTGGGTCTAGCCGCTCCGCTTAAAGTCTGAGACAGCATATCCTGAAAATTTACCCTACTTTTTTTAAATCCCGTAGTGTTTACGTTAGAAATGTTATTACCAATAACATCCATCCTGATTTGATGATTCTGCAAGCCGCTAACGCCGGCATAAAGCGATCGCATCATATATTAACTCCTTTATATATATAAAACCTAATAATTTATTCGCTTACTCTTACAATATATTCCGCAGGGTATTCAGTTCCGTTTACTTTTATATAAGAACTGTTCCCGTTTTTAGAAACGGATTGAACCATTCCTTTGATAACCGTCGGCATACCCTCTTCGTCCATTTTTTCCGGAGTTTGAAGTTCTACATTTTTACCGAGAAGATCAAAACTAGAATTAAACGACATATTGGAGAGGAACTTCTCCATATTGTTATTCATATTGAGCATCTGCTCCAAAGACGAGAATTGCGACATCTGCGATATAAACTCTCTGTCCTGCATAGGATTAGTCGGATCTTGATGTTGCAACTCGGTTATGAGCAGTTTCAGAAACTCGTCTTTACCCATAGTTTTTACGGGCTCTTTTCCGGTAGTTTTCAGCGACTTATTGAAAGACTCCACTTCCATCTGAGTCTTGTACATATCCGCAGAATTCATTTTGCCGCTTAATCCAAAGTTTGTCGTTATTCCGTCCATATAATCTCCATCATATAAATAAATTTACAGTCGAGCTCGGGCTCGCGGAATAATTTCCCGCGATCATATTATTATCTTCGAAAATATTTCTGATTTTATTAGTAAAAAGCGCGCCTATTTTTATATCTTCGCTTTTATTTTGTTCTCTAAAGTTTTTGTCGTCAAAAGAGAAGCTCTGACCGTTTTGACCGGCGAGCGCTATATCGATTCTTTCCATCTCTACGGCCGACTTCTGAAAAATCGCTCTCATCTCCTCGGTATTGGCGCGGAAGAAATCCACCGCTTCCTGATTCTGCAGAATGATCTTTCCGTTCATTTTGCCGTCTTTTACCGTGATATGAAAATCCATTCTTCCGATATTATCCGGCCTAATCATCGTTGAGAATTTTGTCAAATTCTCATTCATCGTAATTTTTGTATTTTTAGCAAGCTGTTCAAAAATCGACTCTTTGTTTTCGAGCAATAAAGTTCTGGGATTTTCGGTTTTTACGACGCCCTCTTTATTTTCAACATTGGCGGTTTTATTCAGAAGATTAATTTCCGTCTTGAATTCTTTGATATCGGCGTCGTTTTTTATTTCTGTTTTATTGTTAGCCGTTTCCAAGACGTTAGTTTTCTTCTTAACGTCTTTAGGAGCGATTTTTGATATATTGTTTTTATCTCCGTTTTCTGCGCCGTTTAATTTAGTATTGTCCGCTTCCGTTTTAATTTTTGATATGAAATTAGTCGAATTTAAAACATTCAGACTTTTGTTCTCTTTTTTGGCGACCTTAAGCTCTATATTCTCAATCTTCGCGCCTTTTGTTTTAAGTCTGAGTTTACGCGCCGTTTCGCCGTTCAAAATAATTTGCGACAACGCTACGTTAAACTCTTCCTTTGTCAATCTACCGGCGTTAATGTCCGTAATCGTTTTTTTAATTTTTTCTTTAGTAGCTTCGTCTAACGACGAAAATTTGATCTTAATTTTACCGGTAGCGTTTTCCAAAAGGACGCCGGCTTTTTCTTTAGTAATAAAATCAGAATTCTCTTTAAACTTGGAATTCAAAGAATTGACAAGCGTTATATATCTGTCGTTTTTTATATCCGCCGGTTTTTTATTACTTTT
>JAGOCL010000449.1 GCA_017998755.1 Spirochaetota bacterium
AGAAAACATTTTTGTTTGAATTTTGTTAAAATGAAGCGTTAGTTCGTTATACTAAGACAATTATTTGTAAAATTCTTCAATCAGCGCAACCAGCTGTTTTTGTATATCTTTATCCGATTCGTTTACTATAACCCTTTCCTTTGTTACGACTATTCTTTTAAAACTAACTATTTTATCCATATCCGTAAAAAATTTTCTACGAACGTCGGCGATTATCTTTTCGGCTTCTCTGTAAGTTTTGTTAAAAACTTTCAGAAAAAGTTCGTCGCGGACGTCTTTTATTTTTGCCATTTTATAGTCTTCCGGCGAGTCTTTCTCTTTTTTTATTTTATTCAAAATCGGAATAATCAGTTTCAATTTGGAACCGGCTTTTCTCGTCTGTTCTTCCGTAAAATATTCGTAAACCGCTATGTAATAGTATGCGTTATTTTCGGACATTTTCAGCGCGATGTTAGAATAAGTTTTGAAGTCTCTATAGCCCTTTTCTTTATAAAGTTTGTTGTCGTTTATGTATTTGAGACGCTGGCCGATAAGGTAGGTAAATTCTCCCCAACGACGCTTCAGTCTGTCGATTTGCATTTCAAGTTCTTCAAGATTCTCAGGAACATTCGACGACGTTATGTCCTGACATAAATCGGTTTTACCGGAATTGGTCTTTACCGTACCCAATAACGATAAATCGTCGTTTTGGATAATTATATCTTCGTTATCAATAATAATCGTCTCATTAGATTTAAATTCGTCTTCAAATAAATACTTTCCCGCCATAAATTTCCCCCTCCGCAAAGAAAATAATAATATAATAAAAAATAAATTACAACATTTTTTTACGCGTAGACGGCGCTATTGATCAACCGCTCCAGATTTTCTATAGAATTTTCGGCGGTGTTGTCTATGAACAGGTCGTATAGCCCATTGATTTTGGCTAGTTTTTCCGGTTTGGGGGAACCGAAAATAACTATAGGAGTCCTCCGTTCGTCGGGAATATTTTTAATCTTTTCTAGCAGTCTTACCTCTTTAATAAACATCTCGCCGTATAATCCTATTCCCGTTATTATCATAGGTTTACTATATTTATCTATAAGCTCTTTTGGCGTGAATTCCTCCATCGTAGAGTCGAGTCTGCAAAAAAAAGAATAGTTTCTCTTTTCTATAGAAGCGGAAAATATTCTGACTTTAACCGAAAATCTTCTTGATAAATTTCTTCTGGCAAACTCCGAATCTAAAAGAAGGAAAATATCTATCGGAGCGTACTCGATAATTTTTTTGAATATAGCGTTATTTCTCTCTCCGTTTAAAGTTTTATTCATCCTACGCTTCTTTTTATAATAATTAAAAAATATTTTCGATCAAAAAATCTTTCAAGTTATTAACCGCGTCGCAACAGTTCTGAAACTCTTCCTTAGTCAAAGAATCGCTTTTTATTCCCTTGTAATGTAATAGCCCCGCGGCGATTTTTAGAGTATTAAGATAGCTTCTAAAGTCGCAAGCGTACTGGTTGATCCAGAAAATTGTTTCAGAATTTCTATCTTCAAAATTATTAGCGTCGATACCTTTCCTTGATATATGGCTCTCGATCTCTTTCTTCTGAATCTGATTGTCAAAGCCGATCATGGTCTTATCTCTTTTTTCCAACAGACTAAGACAGTTTTGAACGTATTCAAAAGATTTTTCGTCGTTTTCTAAAATACAAAATTTTATTCTCATTAACTAAATTATAACTCCATTTCAATAAATTTTCAATAATATAATCTATTATAATAATTCTAACTTTTCAATATAAATAAGAAAATATTATTTATTTTCTTATTTATTTACTTATTATATTTCTTGTGATAAAATTATTTTATTCTGAAATATCGGGATTAATATGGAAACAAAAATTAAAACGTTGATGGTAGCATCGGAGTCGGATAAAATCGCAAAGATAGGCGGACTTGCCGACGTGGTTTACTCGTTATCGAGAGAACTTGTAAACAAAGGGGCGGACGTCGCCGTTATTATTCCATACTACGGCTTAATTGATAAAAAGAAAGAAATATCGGATAATATTATCTTCTTAAAAAACTTTTCGACTTCTTTCGGGAGCGAGGAGTGGAAGATCAAACTATATTGCAAAACCGTCGATAAAGTAAAATTCTACCTTGTCCAAAACGATTTCTTTTTCGGCGGGGATTACGGTAAAGTTTATATAGACAGCGAGAAACTGAAAAACGGTCCTTTTGAAGACGATTCAAAGAGGTTCGTTTTCTTTTCAAAGGTAGTTTTGGATTTATTGAACGGCGATAAAGACTTTAAAGATTTTAACGTTATACATTGCCACGACTGGCATACGTCGGCGCTTATATTAAACCTTAAAATCAATAAGAAATACAAAGGGATTGCGAAAAAGAAAAAAATATTATATACGATTCACAATTTGGACTATCAGGGACTTCGTCCTTTTCACGATCAAAATAAAGCGGGATTATATTCCTCTTTTAGCGCATGGTTTCCCGATCTGTATGAAGATATCAAAAACGACAAAGAGGTTTTGGATAAGATTTTGGACAAAAAGACAAAGACTCCATGCGTGAATTTGATGCGTTGCGCTATTAATTACGCCGACATAGTAAACACCGTTAGCCCGAGCTATATGTATGAGATTATGAAGCCGGACGACAAGAAAAGAAATTTTATCGGCGGTAGAAATCTTGAGGAAGACCTTATCAACGTTTTTAACAGAGGAGCCCTATACGGCGTGTTGAACGGATGCGATTATAAAAGTCACGATCCGAGTTTTTTAGACCCTCCGTATAACAAAACTATTTATAAT
>JAGOCL010000450.1 GCA_017998755.1 Spirochaetota bacterium
AATATCCTTATCAATGTTATCTAATATCTCGGCTCTTTTTACGCCAAACATCTCGTCGTCTTTAATGGACGCAATCTCTGCCGCATCTTTTTCGATATTTATACTTTTATTGGACAAAGACGAGTCGATAGCGGTAAGATCGATTTTTCCGGGATATCCGACGGAGTTGTTTTTATCATTGATTTTTTTTAACAACGCATCGATTTGTTCGTCGAAGTTTTTCTTTTCGGTTAAAATATTTTTCTGAGAAGGCAAACTTGATAATATATCATGCCCGTCGATTTTAATTTCGCCCGTTTCGGTAATCTCGGTTAGCGGCGTTGCGAAATCGTCATTTCGAGGTTTTTTGAAGTTTGAAATTTTATATTTCTTTTTAAATTTTGTTTTTTTTAACGGAACTTCCTCAAGTATAGCTTTATCCGAAGGAGCCTCTTCAAGAACGGCGATATCGTTACGAACTAACGAGCCGTTCTCCTCCTTCAACGCTTTTCGTATCCTTATCTCTTCGTCGATCGTAACGCTAAGCTCTGGAAAATAATCTTTATAATTCAAAAATTCTATCGAATCAATAATACTCTTATTGTCGTTTATTAAGATATTCTCGGGCGTTTCCGTTTCAAACAGATCGGTAAAATCTCCGTTATTACCATCGTTTTGTCCGTTCATATCCGAATTGATATCTTCGCGTAAAATATTATCTTTATTATTTTGTTCAAATAATTTTTGCATTTCAGAAATCGAAGTTATCTCTTCCCCTTCCGAAACCATGTAATTATCTAAATTGTTTTCCATATAAACGCCCTAGAAATTTCGCGAATCCTTATAGATATAAAACTATTTTATATCTATATTTTTGTTTGCGGCTTTCAACTTTAATTTTACTATTTTATCGTCATCGCCCTTCATATAATAAAGTTTTAACAGCTCCGAAAAGTAATTTAACGCTCTTTCGGAATAATCAAAGTTATCTATAAGAAATTCATAATTTTCGACGGCTTTTTTGTAATATTCTTCGTTTTTCGTAGAATCGTATATCTGATTATACAACATAGATTTTGTTGACAATAGAGTCTCTTTACTGAAACTTTGATTATTTGTAAATAAAAACTTCTCCATCAAATTTATGGACATTTCGTAGTCTTTTTTATCATAATATATTTCAGCAAGGTTTTTAAGAGCCATATCGTAATATTCGTAGATCGGATATTTATAAATGAAAGTCTCCCAATTTTTTATAGCTTTTTCAACGTTTCCTTGTATAAAATAGTTGTGCCCCAATTGATAATAAACCAGCGGCAATAAATCGCTCTCTTTATATAAACTCTCCATAGACTCGAGTATTTGTATAGAACGATCCAATTCGCCCATTGACAAATAATTTATAGCCGATTGGTAAAAAGCGCTATCTTCAGCAGTCGGAGTCTTATCGGATATCTCATAAGTTTTTTTCTGATTCTGATAAGTTCCTACGGTATCCGCTATGACGAGTCCGATCAAGACCGCCCCCAACGCAATAGTCGGTCCCAAAGTTACGAATTTGACAATATCCATATCTTTAGTATTTCTGGCGTAAAACGATTTATCTTCCGGCGTTGACGAATTATAACTCATAAAGTTAAAATATTCCGCTAAAGCAAAAGTAACGATAGTTGAAGATAACGAAAGTCCGAATGCAGTTCCAAAAGCCGTTTCGTAAGGGAGAAGTACGGATGATTTTGTAAATTTTATTTGATCGTTCTCGACAAAAATATCATATTTACCGCTTTTTAATTTCGAGACGTAAACCGGACCTTCTAACATTGTTTGACCTATCTTATAGCGGGTTTTTTTAGCAAAATAGAGGTCGAAAGATATAGGGGTAAGCGTTACGTCGATCTTTTTATCCCCTTTTACAAGATCCCTCAACTCTCTTTCGGATATGATATAAGGTTTGTACCCCTCTTTATCTATAACTATTCTTCCCGACGAGAGGTCGTCTCCTTTTAAAATGCGCGGAGTAGTCAGATCTCCCGATCTGTCGGCTATTTTTACCGTAGCTCCTATCGGGGAGCTATTTATAAATAGATACCTTACTTCCTGAGAATTAATCGATAGATTGAGTAAAATTAAGCTAAATATTAAGAATAAACGCAATTTTTTTTCCATATTAATTACCAAATAACAATAAACTACTTAATACATTATATACACAACTTGTAAATAATATCAACAAATTAGTAAAAAAATTAAAATAAAATTGATTTAAAGCTATAATAATGATATAGTTTTTTATAACTTAAAAATATTTTAATTAGAGGGGTTATATGAATTTTAAATCAAAAACAATCGTTATCGCTACCGTATCTTTTTTGCTTTCGGCGGCCTTATTTACATCCGCTCAGACTCTCATAAAAGGGAACGATAAGGTTGTAAAAGTAAATAAAACGGTAATAACTACAAACGAACTTGAAAAGACATATTCCGAAGTGAGCAAGCTCGCTCCGGTTTACGGAAAAAATTTTACCAAAAAAGAGGTTCTTCAAACAATGATAGACGAAGAACTTTTAAGAACCGAAGTTAAAAGTAAAAGCATAGTCCTTGACGAAAATCAGGTTAAACAAGAAATTGATTCTGTGAAATATCAATACTCTCAAATGATGTATTCGCAAAACAGTAATTTTGTTTATAATGAAGACGAATTCAAAGCGTATATAGAAAAAGAAGGGAACATGACTTACGCTAAATTCGAAGACAAAATCAAAGAAAAAGTTTTGGTTAAACAATATATTATGAAGAAGATCGAAAAAAAATTAATGGATATCGATCAGAAA
>JAGOCL010000030.1 GCA_017998755.1 Spirochaetota bacterium
GATGTTTTGAAGTGATGGATACCTTATAACCGCATAGTTTGTTGATCAAAGTAGATTTACCCGACGACGGCCTTCCTATTAAAGCGACAAATCCCGTTTTTTTCTCTTTCAATATTTTACCTTCTTTTCTAAAAATCGCTCCATATTATAATATATATCAAATAAAATCAATATTATTATATTTCAAAGTTTTTTTTATTTCATTTTTATATTTTCTTGACAAATCGGCAACTTTTTATTAATGTTATATCAATCTAATTGCTTATGGAATATTAATGGTTTTAAAAATTGTAACGATGGGTTCCGACTTATTAAAGAGAAGATCGGAAGAGATAACGGATTTATCGGATATAAGAAAACTTGTCGAAGATATGTTCGATACTATGTATATCGCCGGCGGAGTAGGACTTTCGGCCGTTCAAGTTGGGATACTCAAAAGAATTTTTGTTATAGACATACCCGACATACTAAACGGCAAACATGTCATGATAAATCCCGTTATAAAAGATTTATCTGCCGAAAAATGTTCGCATGAAGAAGGATGCCTATCTATTCCCGGTATTTCTTCGCGAGTAGAAAGGCCGAAGAAAGTAATCGTCGAATATACGGACATAAAAGGTAAAAGAAAAACTTTAAAGGCAAGCGGTATTCTGGCCGTTTGTATACAACACGAATACGATCATCTCGAAGGAACTCTATTTATCGACAGAATAAATCCGGAAACTAAAATTGAAAAAATACAAGAATTCAAAAAGGCTATATTAAAAACCGCAACCTGATATGAAATTAATTTTTTTCGGAACTCCCGATATATCGGTAAAACTTCTCGAATCCTTAATACGACGTCATAAAGTCGTCGCGGTTGTAACTCAACCGGATAAACCTATAAAAAGATCGAAAGCCCCCGTTCCGACTCCGGTATCGATAGTCGCGGTTAATAACAATATTCCAGTTTACAAACCCGAATCAATATCAGACGATTTGACAGACGAATTAAAGGGATACGGAGCGGATTTGTTTGTAACTTTTGCATTCGGCCTTATATTCAAAAAAAACATACTGGATATAACCAAATTCGGCGGAATTAACGTTCACCCGTCTTTACTTCCCGAACTACGAGGCCCGTCGCCAATCCAATCGGCCGTTTTACAAGGCAAAACCATAACCGGCGTAACGATACAAACCATAAAACTTAAAGTCGACGCCGGCGATATTCTGCTACAAAAAGAGCTGGATATAAACGGCGACGATATTTGTACGATCGAATCAAAAGTATCCGAAATGGCGACCGATATGACTTTGGAAGTAATATCGGACTTTGATCGATACTATAATAATAAAACGGTTCAAGACGAAACTAAAGCTACTTATTGCAAAATGATACAAAAAGAGGACGGCCTTATCGACTGGGATTGCTCAGGTAAAGAAATCGTTAATAAGATTCGCGCTTACTCTAACCGCCCAATAGCGTTTAGTTACGCCGATAAAAAGAAACTAAATATATTTAAAGCTTCGATAAACAATACGGTTGATTTTGATAAATTTAAAAATTGTTCAAACGGAGAAATTGTCGCATTAAATAAACGCGAAGGAATAATCGTTAAATCCGCCGATTGTTTGATAAATTTAGAAGTTTTACAACAAGAGGGTAAAAACGTTTTGGAATGCAACAACTTTATCAACGGCTGTCAATCTTTCTTAAATAAAATACTTTCTAAGGAGACGTAAAAAATTATGGAACATTTCAAGCAAATTATTAATAATATAATTTCTTATATAATAATCTCAAGCGACGATTCGGAAACGGAGAAAGCGAAAAAGATTATGCGATACGCATTTGTCGGATCGTTATTCGTCGTTTTTCTTTTCGCATGGCTCATCTTCGTTATTCTGACATTTTCGGAAAATATCGTCAAAGTTCCGAACGTCGAAGGTGACTATATCTACTCGGCGTTGAAAAAGATTTCGGATAAAAATCTGATCGCCAACGTCTCCCCAAAATATTCGGATAGATACAAAGAGGGGGTAGTTTACGATCAGTCGCCTTGGCAAGGGAGCATCGTAAAAAAAGGGAGAGTCGTATCTTTCAACGTCTCTCTTGGAACTTTGGACAACGCTCTTCCCGACGTAACGGGGTTTAATTTGTTAGAATTATCCGTTTTTCTGGATAAAAAATATCACGGAGGATCGATTCCTTTCAAGATAGACTCTCCAAAGTACGAATTCAACGAAAATATAGAGAAAGGTAAAATATTTAAAATGGAGCCCGGCGAAGGGACGTTTCTAAAAGAGGTAAACAAACTGAAGATATGGATATCTAACGGCCCTGAAGATAAAAACGCTCTGCTTTTAAAGAACTATGTCGATAAAAATTTTAACGTCATTAACGAAGAATTGGCAAACGCTGGAGTTCCTTATTCCTTTGAGTTTGTATTTGTTAAAAATAAAAAAGCCGATATGACCATTGCCGAACAAAGCATAGGAGAGAACGCGCTAATAAAAGATATAATTGCCGAGAAAAAAAACTTAATACTTAAAGTCAATAAATTCAACCGTCTTGATAACAAAGATATAGAAGGAACGCATCTTATTAATTTCCCTAAAAAGACGTTGCCTTACAAAGTCGATATAACTCTAACCAATAAAAATGAAACGGATATCGTACCGGTTGTCAGTTTTTTTACACGAGGCGGAATATCGTCTTCTATTCCTTTTATAAATAAAGAAGAGTATAAACTTGTTATATATTTCGACGGCGCAAAAAGCTCCGAAGTTATTTTGAAAGAAGCCGTTACGGATAAACTCTAGTACGGAGCTTTTCGAGCGTTCCCGATACGGCGAATAGTCGCATTGCATTAATATCTAAATACCCGAATTTCGATTTACAAAATAATATAAAAGTTTAACCACAAAGAACACGAAGGTCGCGAAGGAATTAACCTTTTTTCTGTAGTTTTTGTATTTGCTTCGTGTTTTTCGCGCTCTTCGTGGTAACAAAATCTAAATCTAATTTCACGTTAAATGGACTTCAATATTATCTCTTTATCTTCGGGAGATATATTAAAAATATCGAAAATATAATCGTCTAATTCTTGAAATTCAATATTTCCGCGCGGAGCTAATTTTTCTACCATATCTACTATTTTTCGCATGACTTTCTCCGGAAAATCCGGCAGAGGAAGTTCCTCTATATGGCTTCTCAAAACTTTTATACTTGCAAATTTTTTGATAAAAATATATTGATATAAAGAAGAATTAAACAAAGCAAGCGTAACTTTGATAGGATAGTCCTTAGGATGAATCAAAAAATTGGCGCTATTGAGAGTCAACGCTTTTGTATCGTCGTAAGAAAAAACGAGATACTTTGATATAAACCTGTATATAAGTTTCTCAACGGCTCTGAACTTGGATTCGCTAACAACCTGTTGGAAAACGTCCGGCGTAAATCTGATATACTTCCTCGGCGCGTCGAGATAAAACTTTTGAACTTCTTTACCGGTATATACAGCTTCATAGCCTTCGTAAAGCGTATCCAAAAGATATTTTTTATTGTTTCCCGTAACTATACCGAGTCCCCATTCCGCCCTCCCCTTGAGAGTCGTATGAGGAATGCCGTAAATATTTTTAATAATCTCCGCATCCTTACGATCAAGCCGTATGTCAAAAATATTATTACAATTGTCGCGCCATCTTATCTGCGGAGCGGTAAATCTTTTGTTTCCGTCGATTATTATTACATTATCATTCATTTCGCTTGTTTTCTTCAAATCTAGCCTGATAACGGAAGTATAAACGTCCTTGAAAACTTTACCATATACCGCAATTTGTTCGATATAAAAGCTATTAACGATAATATTTCTGATATCGCGATGAATCGCTACGTTAAGAAACGACTCGGGTAGTATGAAAGATAGTATTCCTCTTTTTTTCAAACGTTTCAAAGCTGAAATCATAAAATAAGAAAACGACTCTTTTGAGTTTATCCCGTGATAAACCGAGCTCAACTCTGCTAATTGGCCTATTGAAAAATGATACCCCCATGGCGGGTTGGTGGCGACTACGTCGAATAATTTATTTTCCAAAATATCAAAAGATTTAGAATGATCTTCTCCTTTTTTTATCAACGAATTGTAACAAAAAATATTCGGTTCAAATTCAAGATTTTTATATTTAATTATAAGGTTTATTTTAGCGATCTTGACTGCGATTGGATCTATATCTATGCCGAAAATATTTGACGGATTTTGTATAATTTCGCCGGCCGACAGCAAAAACTGGCCGGTACCGCAACAAGGATCAAGAAAAGTAGAGTTTGAAGTTAGATAGTCGCAAGTTATCTCTCTTACTATATTATCCGGCGTATAATACGAACCGCTTTTTGACTTACTTCGAACCTCGAGTAAAGATTGATAAATAAATCCCGCGGGGTCGCTCGCTTTCGGAATATTAAATTCCAGAAGCCGGCTATACAACTTGTCGTTTATATTAATGTTAGCGATACAAGGCTCGTTTTTTATATAGTTATTTTTATAAACAACGGCGCCGGATTTAATACTAACTAACCCGACGGAATTCAATAAATTTAGCGACAAGTAGTCTATAGCCAAAGATATATCTAATTTATTCGACTTTATATAAGTTATTATCTCTTCAAACGCGGTCTTTGAGCAGTCCGATAAATACTCGTCCGGCGCGAATGTTTTTATTTTTTGAGATTTGTTCGCTCTCTTATTAAGCTTATCAAGCAGTCCGGCGCGTATATCGTCTTTTATTTTACTGATATTCTCAAAGGTTATCAAGTTATTTTTTGTTTCAAGCCAGCCGCATTTTACCCAGTTTCTGATAGTAGAGACCGTAACGCCAAAATACTCGGCCGTCTCGTTTAACGAATAGACAATTTTGTTTATATCGCCGCTCATCTTATCCCCTGCGAAACAATTTATTTTTTCTCCCAGCAGAGGAATTCTTCGTTATCGGTACATTGCATCGCTTTAATAACAGTTTGATAATCAAAACCTTCAAATTTACTGACAAAATCGTATAAAATCATAAATTCAGGGGAATCTTGAGAAATCCAATACTCATTACCGTCAATATCGTATAATCGCAAAAATACGTCGTCCAAAAAAGGGCCTTGATCGTTAGTGGTAATCATAACTTTAACTATATCCGAAGTTTTTAGCGTTACTTTCATATTTTGAGCTGTTATAACGCCGTCTTTAATATCTACGCCAAATAACTCTTCCTTTTCCATAAGCCGCCCCCTAACGCTATAAATCCCCCCCCAATCTAATAAAAAAGCCGTTATATTATCTTACAAATTATCCGTTTATAACAGACATCATATTATCAATTTCGGCTCTTTTCGGATAATCCGGCTTTTTTTTCAACAACATATCAAAAACAATCTTCGCTTCGCCGTATTTATTTGATATGAAAAAACTTTCTCCAAGTTCGTAATAAGAGTCGTAGTAGTTGGAGTTAAGGTCGATCGCTTTCTGAAAATATTCGAAAGAGTTGGCATGTTCGTTAAGTTTCTTATAACAAAGCCCCAGATTAAAATAAATCTCAGGTACGCTCGGATTAAGCGATATGCTCTTCTTAAGAGCTTCGATAGCGCTTTTATAGTCGCTCTGTTTCAAGTAACTGTTGCCAAGGTTATTAAAAAGTTTATACTGCTTATCGTCAATGAGTATCCCTTTTTGCGATATAGCGATCGCGTCTTCAAATCTACCGTTATCGTAATAAATACTCCCAAGATTCACATAAGCGGAGACGTACTTAGGATCAAGATTTAATACTCGGTTGTAGTTTTCGGTCGAATCAGCCAAATTATTGAGTTTGTATTGGGAAAAAGCTATAATAAAGTATAAGGACGGGCTGTTTCTATCAATTTCAAGCCCTTTGTTAGCGTAAACTATCGCCTCGTTATATCTCCCCCTGACGCTCTCCATATCGGCTATTAATTTGTACGCTTCGATAACGCTGTCGTTATCGGCTCCGTTGGAATTTAGCGCTATAGATTTTAAGAAATTTTCAATCGATCTGTCGTATTGCGTCAAAGCTCTATAACATTCGCCGATTTTAAAATAATTTCTGGCTTTATTGTCAATTTTCGCGGCGTTTTGATAATATACTATTGCGTTTGAATAATCGCCTGCAAGTCTATAAACTTCGCCGAGATTGAAATACGCCGAAGTAAAATTAGGATCGATAGATAAAACTTTTTTATAATATTCGATCGACTTATCCGTTTTGTTTAACCTGTGCGCGGTTATACCAAGATAAAAATACGCGTTTACAAAATTGTCTTTTATCCTGACTGCGTTTAAGAAATTCTGTTCGGCTTTTAAAAAATCTTTCTCTTTATAATACATTCTACCGATAGCATAAAACGCGTCGTAATTTTGCGGGTTGATTTTTAACGCCTCTTTGTACTCCTCAAGAGCTAAGTCCTTCAACCCCTGCTTGTCGTAAATTTTTGCCAGAGTATAATGCGCCTGCTCAATGTTGTTATCTTTTTGAAGAGCTTTTTTACTGAGTTTAACAGCTTCGTTAATACTGTTCTCGTCGTCGGGATTCTCCTCGTATATCGCGGCGCCCAAATAAGCGTTAGCTTCGGCGTTGTCGCTCTCCATATCCAAAGCTTCGAGAAAATTATCTTTCGACTTAGCGTAATTCTGTTTATTATACTCGTTAATACCCGCGTCTATCAATTCGCCTATCTTCTTTTTCTTAGCCAGCTCCTCTTTACTAATAGTAGGATTTTTCTCGGCGGAAGTATCGTCGGTTTTTCTGACAATAGTAGGTTTGTCGTCCTTATTCTCTATGATTGAGTTCATCGACTCGATAATCTTACGAGTATCGTAGTCTCTGTTATTTTTACTGCTTTCGGCTAACCTCTCTTTCTCTTTTTTAGCTCTTATAATTTTGTCCTGTAAATCCAGCGCTTCCTGGTCGTCTCCGTTTTCAATAAGAAGATCTTCTATCAATTTCAGAGCCCTATCGTACTCCTCTTGGTTGAAATACCTGTTAATAAGTTTTACAACATTATTCCTTTTTTTATCGTTATCGTTTTTACCTACGTCGCTTCCTCCGCTTCTGAAAATGAAAAACGATATCAAAAAAGTTAGTATTATAACTATAATTATAATACCGCCGACGATTATATAAGTTTTCTTGTTATCCCCGTACAAATTATACTCCTTAATTTTATATTAGTCTATTTCGTCAAATTCAGCTTCTTTTTTATTCTCTTTAATTTTATAATCCTCAAGATTTTTACTGTCTTTATCAAGCCCCTCGAGTTGTTTCTTTAACTTTTCAAGATACTCTTCCCTCTTTTTCCTCTCTTCCTCTTCCCTTTTTTTCTCTTCTTCAATTCTGGTTTTCTCGTCTACCAAAAATTGTTCGAGCTTGGCTATAACTTTTTTTACTTTATCCCTTTTTTTTACATCGGTCGCCAATCCAACGTAAACCTTCCAGTTTTTGATGCAATTTTCTATATCCTTATTGTTATAATTAATAAGCCCCATCATATAATACGGATTTGGCAATACGGTATTTAGGGCTACGGACTTTTCATACATCTGAAACGCAATGTCAAAAAGAGTCTTACTGAAATAGTAATTGCCCAAATTAAAATAGTATTCCCCTTTTTTCTCTTCGGACGACTCAAAATTTATGGCCGAACGTACCGCTATTATAGCTTCGTCGTACATCTTCAGTTCGTTTAACACCGCCGCGTATAAAACAAAACCGTTTGAATCGGTAGAATTTGATTTTATATAATTTTCTAACTGTTTTTTCGCCTCAGACCAATTATTATATCTGATTGAATTGTCGATAATATCGGTAATAGAGTTAGGAAAAATTTTAGCCGAGAATAACGCGATTGTTAAGATGGAAATGAAGATAATAAAAATTTTTCTTTTCATTTTGGTCTCCATTTTATATAATGGTAAATATTTTAAATACTACTATATTTTACAATCAAATTGTAGTATAACAAAATTATTTAATAAATAATACAAATAAATTACAGAATTTGTAATAAGATAAAAGGTTGACGAAAAAAAAATGGGATACATAGTAATACAAATATTTTTAGGGATACTTCTGATAGGCGGCGGCGCGCTTTTTTTGATACTGCTTGTTACTAAAGTTTTATCTCCGCAAAAAACGTACAAATTAATAACTCTTGTTAAGGCCGGCAACTATAAACAGGCGATAAAAGTCGCTAAAGAGATAATCGCCAAAGATCCGAACAACGTCGAAGCGCACTATTATTTAGGCGAGTCTTATTACTTCGAAGGTAGATACGAACTCGCTCTTATTGAGTATAAATCTTCCGATAAAATCGGCGTTTACACAAAAAATATGAAAGAAACCGATCTCCGCGAGAAACTTGCCGAACTCTATATGAGATTTGATAACGACGACGAAGCTATTAAAGAGTACGCGCTGTTGTTGAAAAAATATCCTAATAATAACGTCTATTCTTTTAAAATCGGCGAACTTTTCGAGAAAAAGAACGACAGAGAACAGGCGATAAAATATTACGTCTATTCGCTAAAACAAAAAAGCAACTACCCTCCGGCTATGACAAATCTCGGAGTACTGCTTTGCGATACAAAAAAATTTAGCGAAGCGGAAAAAATACTTGAGAAAGTCGTTAAAATGGAGCCCGAAAATTATAAGGCGATATTCTTTTTGGGAATCGTCAAAAAATCTCAGAGCAACGTCAAAGCCGCAATGAAGTTATTTGAAACTTCTCAAAGAGACAAAACTTACAAAACGCGAAGTTTAACGGAAAGAGGGATGATCTTGATGCAAAGCGGCAAATACGAAGACGCCGCAATTGAGCTTGAACGCGCGTTAAAGAATATGGATAAAGAAGAACAAGCGAAAAATATAAATTTGGTTTTAAATATTCGGTACATTTTAGCAAGTTGCTACGAACAGACGCGCAATCTTACCGACGCTATAATCCATTGGGAAGCTATATATTCTAAAAAAGCCGATTTCAAGAACGTCGCCGATAAACTTGCTACTTATCAAGAACTCAGAATGGACGATAAAATGAAAGATTTTATGACGGCGACTAACGAAGTTTTTATAGATATATGTAAAAGTATCGTATCGGATAAACTTCAATTAAATATTATGGAGATGGTCAAATTGTCCGCCGACGGGTTGGAATTTCACACATTAGAAGGCGACAACAAGTGGCGAAATACCAAAAAAAGGCCTAAATTGGTAAGAATATACCGAAGATCCGAACCTATCGAAGAGTCGGTTATAAGAAGCGTCCACGAAACGATGAGAGAAAAAGAGATAATGAAGGCCTTAGTTATCACGTCTTCGAATTTCAGCAAAAACGCGCTTGCCTACGCTCAAGAGAGACCTATCGAACTGCTTGATAAAAATTCTCTACTAAATTTAATAAAAGATTTTAATTACTAAATTTAAAAAATATGATAAAATATAAAAATAATTTTACTAAATTTGAGGGATAATTTGGATTTCTTAAAAGATATGCTGATAAACAAAGTGATAATATCCGCTTTCGCCAGTTGGTTTATCGCTCAGTTTTTAAAGATGTTTATAGAGACCATTAAAAGAAAAAAAATAAAAACTAAAGAGTTTGTATTCAGAGCGCTTTTTGGAACGGGCGGCATGCCTTCAAGCCATTCCGCTTCGGTTATGGCGGTCGCTCTCGCAATAGGAATTCAAGAAGGTTTCGACTCGGCTTTGTTCGCAATGTCGTTTGTCCTCGTGTTCATAGTCGTCAGAGACGCGACCGGCGTCAGACTGGCGTCGGGATTTCAGGCAAAAGCCATCAATCAGATTATAAAAAAAGTCGACGAGCTTAGCGGAATGCGGGAGATAAAAGAAGTTCGAGGCCATACTCCGTTGGAGTGCTTTGTCGGTATGCTCGTCGGCGCCCTGGTTACGTTGGGCGTTTATTTCATAAAATAATAAATTCAGATAAAATTGAGAATATAATGAAGAAAATAGTTGTAAAAATCAGTTCCAATCTTTTAAATCCCGATAACGACGTCGATATGGTCTATAAGATCGCAAAAGAGATAAATGAATTAAAAAAAGAAGGCAATCAAGTCATAGTAGTTACTTCGGGAGCGGTTATGCACGGCGTAAAAATACTTGGATATGACAAAAAGCCCGATAACATACCGCTGTTGCAATCCTGCGCCGCAATAGGACAAATTCAACTTATGACTCGCTATATAGACGCTTTTGCCGAAACAAACATGATACCGTCTCAGATCTTAGTGTCTACGGAAGATTTTAACAACCGCAAAAGATACTTGAATTTACGAAACACCGTTACTTCGTTACTGGCGTTAGGGGCCGTTCCGATTTTTAACGAAAACGATTCTATAAATATCGAAGAACTGAAATTCGGCGATAACGATCATTTATCTTCGCTTATCACATTAATGATGGGATTCGATATGTTGATCATACTATCGGACGTCGACGGACTGTTTGAAGAAGACCCTAAAGTAAATAAAAACGCCAAGCTTATTACCTGCATAGACCCGCGCGACGATAGTTGCGTCAAATTCGCGTCGAATAGCGTATCAAAGTTCAGTACCGGCGGAATGAAAACAAAGTTGCAATCCGCTCAAAAAGTAGCGAAAGGCGGCATAGACGTATTTATAGGAAACGGATTTAAAACCAACCTCTCTAAAATAATCAATTTTGAAGAGAGAGGCACATACGCGCGGCGGGACGGCGTCAATATTAATGCGAGAAAAATCTGGCTCGGTTTTAGCCCGTCGTCTTCCGGTCAAATAATTATCGACGAAGGGGCTTTTATCGCTTTAACGGAAAAAAGCTCCAGTTTATTGGCAAGCGGAATCAAAGAGATAAAAGGAAATTTCCTCAGAGGAAGTCTAGTGGGGATTTATTACAATAACAAAAAAGTCGCTCAAGGACTAACCAATTACTCTTCAAAAGAAATAGAACTTATCAAAGGCAAGAAATCTCAGGACTTTCATCTGTACATCAAAAACTACGATCACGATATGGTAATTCACAAGAATAACCTATACTTAGCATAAACGACAAATAATTCTAAAAGCTTATGGATTTAAACGATAAAATAAAAAAAATTATTTCAGACGCCGCCGAAAGCGATTACGACGAAGCCGGCTTGGAAAAATACGTTTCTAAGGTTGCGCAATCGGGCGATTGGGAAGAGATAAGAAAGGCGATTTTAAGTATATTATACGATAAGGATAAATCTCTATGGAATGAAACTGTTCTGTTAATATATTATCTGGTAAACAGAGATTATAAATTCGACGAAACTGAAACGATAGCGTTGTTATACGATTGTTTGTCGCTTTCCGATGATATCGATTCGAATATAGTATGGTCTATCGCTAGAATAATCAAATCCGAGCCGTATTTGTCCGACTACGATCCTTATAACGACGAGATAATTTTTAAAGAGATGGAAAAAATCAGGAAAAATAGAATTTAACTATATAACTCAAAACGCCGAACTTATTAACAGGCGGTATATATGGATTTTAACGGAATAAATTATACAAATTACGACATACTTTTAATTTGCGGTTTGCCATCGTCGGGAAAATCTTATTTCGCAAAGAAATATTTTAGCGAAAGCGGAAGAAAAAGGATAAATAGATCCGAAATAAGAAAAATGTTGTTTGAAATGACTAATTTCGGAAAAAATTGGAGCGAAACCAATTTTATCGAGGAAGACGAGGTCTTAATAAAGCACGTTGAGAAAAAAATAATAGAACATCTGGTTCATAATAAAAAGAAGATACTAATAGACAATACAAGCGTTACGAGACTGTCGAGAAAATATTACGTCGATATAGCGAAGGCCAATAATAAATCGATAGCGGTTATTTTTATAAATACGCCCGTTATCAAATGTATCGAAAGAAACAGAATGAGAGCGGACAAAAAACCGGAAAACGTCATATCCCAGCTTTACAGCAAGATCGAGCTACCCGAGAAAAAAGAAGGATTTAACTTTACCGAGATTATCGAGGGATAATTCGATCGCTTTTTTATTTTATAAAAATATCCGCATCGTCCGTTATAATCGCGTAAGCGTATTTTAAAGCCCTTTCATAGTCTTGAATTTTATTCACCGTCCAAAAAACAATCTTTTTACCTGATAATTTCAGCAGAGATAAAACGATCGAAGCTCTAAAATCGCCCAATCGCTCAATTATATCTATCGGGAGATTCATAAATTGCGGCGAAATACGTATAATCCGGGCAAATAACTTTGTTAAACCTAGATTTATATGCATATCCCCAATTAACATACCGATTTTAACTTTTTTCTTTTTAAAATACGGTAGTAGAGAATGTTCAAACGACGAGATAAGAACGTTCTTTTTATCAAGATACTTTGTTATAATTGAATATATATTCCCGCAGTCCTCGGTCGTTATAGTCTCTTTTTTCAGTTCAATATTTATCAACTTATCAGGCGGTATAATTTTCAAGAATTCCTCGATTTCCGGAACAGTCTCGTTATTCCCAAGATCTATATTTTCTTTTAATTCTTCGAGCGTATAGTCCTTAATAAAGCCGGATTTTCTTGAGAATCGGTCGATTTTGTCGTCGTGAAATACTATATATCTATTATCTTTAGTTTTCTGAATATCGCACTCGATACCGTCGGCGCCGTTTTCA
>JAGOCL010000451.1 GCA_017998755.1 Spirochaetota bacterium
AAGGAAATGTAAAATTAAATTATTAAGATCAATTTTATTTATCTTACTATTTTTAAATCAAAATATTTTTTCAAATAATATCGACGGTTCGACTTTGGATAGATTGTCTGAAGATTTCCTAAATGTCGCGAATGTCGACGCTTATGCAGGGGAGATTATTAATAACGATTTTAGCGGGATAGATTATTTGGATTATTTCAGATATTTTGTAATCGTATCGGAAAATATTAAAAATTTTGATCTTTTGCAAGCGTGGTTTCATTCTGTCGAAACGGATATTGATAAAAAAATAGTCGAGGAGTTTGGAGGCGATTCTTACAAAGATTTTACTTTAGAGAGCCAAAAAAAGTTTTGCGAAAAACTTCTATATTTTATACACGAGAGATGTTATAAAAAATACGACACATATTCTACGACAATCGACAACATATATGAAAAAGGTAAATATAACTGCGTCAGTTCTTCGATATTTTACTCGACTTTTTTGATAAAGTACGGGGTAAAATTTAACGCGGTTGAAACGATCGATCACGTTTTTATAGAAATTGATTTTGATTCGGAAGAGATCGACGTTGAAACGACTAACAAATACGGATTTGATCCGGGAAATAAAAAAGACGTTCTCGATCAGTTCGGACAAACGACGGGTTTTAGATATGTTCCAAAAAAAGATTATAAAAACAGAAACGCTATAACTTCCAAACAATTGTTGTTTCTAGTATATCACAATTTATCCAATCTTTATTATAAAAAAAAGGAGACTGTCAAGTCGGCAAATCTTGGTTTCCTATCTTATCTTGGGAGAAACGACGAAAAAGGGAGAGAAGAATTTTACGTCTATTTCAACAATCTTTTAGTAGATCTTTCGGATAAAAACGATTACAAACGAGCTATTTCAAATATCAATTCTTTTAAATATTATTTCAGCGAAGACGATTATTTTGACAATATGAGATTAGATCTTCTCGGTAATTATATCAATAGCGAGAAAGACTATTCAAATTTCACAGAAATAAAAGAATATATTTTACAGGAATATGTAAGATTTGACGGCGCAGATAAGAAGAAATTTGAGGAAATCTACGCATTTTATCTATATAAAGCCGTTAATTTTCTCATAAGTAAACAGGAATATGAGGAATCTTTTTCGTTAATATCAGAATTTTTAAAGGATTTTTACAGCAAAGACGTGGAAAAAGTATTTGGAAACGTTCTCGTTAGTATATCTAGTAATACTATTAAAAACGGGAATTATGAAACGTCGGAAGCTCTGTTGATAAATTTAAAGCAAGAGTTTCCGCAATATATCGGCGTTATAGAAGATAATCGAAGAATTCTATCTTTAAATAAGATTTTAGCGTTATCAAATTCTTCTGATTACGAAAAAGCGTTGTCCTATGCTAAGTCTATTTTTGAAGATTATCAAAACGACAGGGATTATTTGAATTATTTAAAAAACTGTTATCTCAAATACGCCGTCTATCTTTTTGAAAATAGGGATATTGAGAATCTCATATTTTATAACGAGGAAGCTCTGAAGTATTTTCCAAAAGACTCGACTATTACCAATAATTACAAAGCTTTTTTTCAAAATATTATTTACGAACATATAAATAGCGGCTCTTATTCTGAAGCCAGAAAAATAGTAGATATTTCTTTGGATCGGTTTCCAAACGAGTCGTTTTTTAAAAAGTCCGACGCTATTTTGAAGGAAAAAAAATATTAAATAAAGGTTGATTATGACGCCGACAATTCTAAAAAACATAAAAATACCTATTCCGACAAAGCAGATATACGCCAGATTGGGTTATCGAGTATCAAACGAAATTTCTGAAAATGAAAGAAATAAGATTAATAGCGCGGTAGAAGAGGCGATAAATCGCGTAAATCTTTGCGCGTCGTATATTATCGTCCCTATTGAGTCAAATAACGGCGAAATAATATCGTTTAGCAATAATCTTAAAGTTAATAGTAAGAAACTGGCCGAATACTTGAGTAATTCAAAATCCGCCTATCTCGTCGGAGTTACTGCGGGTAAAGATATCGTAGAGTTCAGAGATAGCGCCTTGAAAGACGAAAAAGATATGTTTACGGCGGTTATTGCCGACGCGGTAGGATCTGAAACGGCCGAAGGAGCGATAGATCACGTTCACGAGCTGTTGTCTAAGCAGAACGTTCGTCTGGGTAAAATCGTTAAAAGCGTCCGTTTCAGCCCTGGTTACGGAGATTTGTCTCTCGTTTATCAAAAAGAAATAGTACAATTGTTGGCGCTAGATAAATTGGGCGTAACGCTATCGGATACTAATATTTTATATCCTGAAAAAACTGTAACGGCGTTTATTGGAGTCGAGTAGGCGATTCGTTTAAGATATATATCCCTTTTTTAGCGGCGCGGTCGTCCATTTCGATAAGTTCGGTTCTCATTTCGTCGTCGATTTTCATAAATTTATCGATTTTTCTGTAATAGTTTTTCTCTTTAGCGCGTCTTTCGTCCCGTAAATCGACGAGAGCTTGGATCATCTTGCGTCTGGTAATAAAAGAAACTTTACCAAAATTGAGATCTTTATAGTTTTCATATTTGATCGGATCTAATACCCGTATAGCCGCTTTGGTATCTCTTATCCAAAGAGCTCCGGGGCGTATACAGTTCCACGAGTCAAATACGATCGGAACGATGTCCGCCTGATTGTCTACTGCAAGTTTGAAAGTGCCGTGAAAAAACTCGCCGATCTTGCCGTCTCTGCTTCTCGCGCCTTCGGGAAATATAATAAACGGAATACCGG
>JAGOCL010000031.1 GCA_017998755.1 Spirochaetota bacterium
AAGGTTGGATCGCCGAAGCAAAGTGTTACGAAATAAAACTTCCTCTGCAGGAAGACCTTGTGATGGATTATCTTGTAGCCGATCAAAAAGCCAAATTTACTATAGCCGCTACTAATCCGTTAAAAATAGACGTTTTATCAGATATTTTATTAAGGCATAGTTCTTCTTTAGTATTAGTGATCGGACAATTTATAGACCAATTAGAGTTGGTTTCTAAAATTATCAAAGCTCCGCTAATAATTGGTAAAACGCCTAATCTGAAGAGGGAAGATTTGTATAAGAAATTCAGATCGGGAGAATTGAGAACGTTAGTCGTTAGTAAAGTAGCTAATTTCTCTATCGATTTACCGGACGCGGCGGTTCTTATACAATTAAGCGGAACGTACGGATCTAGACAGGAAGAAGCGCAAAGATTAGGAAGAATATTGCGACCCAAGAAGAACAATAACTCCTATTTTTATACATTGACGACTCAAGATTCTATAGAAGAACAGTATGCTCATAACAGGCAAAGATTTCTAACCGAACAGGGTTACAGTTATGAAATTGATTACTGGAAAAAGGAGGAATTAATATGTCGGAAAAAATGATAAATCTTGATAATTTGAACGACGATGAGATAAAAAGTTTATACGAGGTTTTTCTCGGAAAGATATTGATGAAAAGAGAGGATTTTTCATATCGTAAAAATCTTTTGTCTGTTTTATCAAAAGATAACGTTATTAGTTCGTTTGTTGAGAAGCTTAACGGAGACGAATCCAGAATATTAAAATTTATTACAAACTTCGAATTTCTTTCAAATCTTTACCTGATTGAAAAAATCAGTATCATATTGGATATGCAACTTTTTTTAGTCAACAAAGTAATATCTAATCTTTTATTAAAAAGTTACATTTTCCAACGCGACGATCTGATAATTATACCTCAAATATATTACGAAGTTAGCGCTTCGACGTCGCATGAAATCGTCGATATATCCGGCGAAATTTACTGTTCAAAATCGGTTACTGATATTAATAATATAATTCTTTATTTTATCATAAAAGAATTTAAATTTTCAAACTCATACTCTTTATATAAAAAAGATAATATATCTTCAGACCAAATATTTTCAAATTACTCAAATTTTAATTACGACGATTTGAATGCGATTAGTTATTTTTTCTCCAACGCTTTTTGCGACGAACAATTTAATATTTCTCTGAATAAAGTAGAAATTTATTTTTCAAAGAATCCTTTCGAAAGAATTCTTTATTTTGTCGAAATAACTTTTCCAAATTTTTATTCAATTTTAAATTTTTATTATAAAAATAAACAATCGGTCGTTTTTAAAAAAGAAGATTTGAAAAATTTATGGGAACTAGCATTAATAAACCAAACCTATACGTATCCTCCTATAAAAAAAGATTTCAACGAAGTTTTATCATTTCTGGAAAAAATTGGTATGGTAAGAACGCTTGAGGACGGTAGAATTCTTATAATTCACTATTATAAAAACGACGAGGATGTTGGGAACGAAATAACGATTTCAACTAATTTTACTTTTTTTATTAATGCGAATTCAACGCAAAAAGATTACTACGAGATATCGCTTTTTGGGGATATGTTGAACTACAATAAACTTGTAGAGTTTGAGATTTCCGAACTTTCCATAAAAAGAAGCGTAGTTAATGGATATAATTACGATAATTTTCAGCGATTTTTTGAGAATAACGGCATAAATCTGCCAAAAAATGTAGAAACAACGATCAGACAATGGTATGATAAGTACGGATCCTATTTTTATTCAACCGGAACTCTTTTCTTTTGCAACGGTTTGGAAAAAGGTAAATTAATAAAAAGTTTAATCGAGAAAGAAGTAATAACCGCTTACGAACTAATAAAAGACGAAGTTTTTATTATTCCCGATGAAAACAAAGATAATTTTTTCAGTTTCTTAGAAAAAAGCGGTATAAATTATTTCAATAAAGAAGCTAAAAAAAATATTCCGTCAAGGAAAAATGAAATTATCAACATCGAAAGTTTAATTAATACATCCGTTGAATAAATAAAATAGAGTCGTATATGTTTTTCAAAAAAAATATTTTTATTAATAACGTCGTAGATTATCCGGTTATTTTCTTACACGGGCTGGCTGGCGGCTTGAAAGACTGGGAGAAGACGATAAACAAAGTATCCGACTCGGCGTATTTTGACGTCAGGTATTTCGACAGAGATAAAATTTATCATAACTATTTTGGACAAAAAGTTAAAAATTGGTATTGGAACGCCTCCTATTATACGACAAAGGTTATGGACGACTCCATTTACGGGAATCTTTCAATATTTGCAGACAGGTTGAAAAATATAATTAATACCGTTTGCGCTATCTCAAAAAAAGATAAAGTGATATTGATAGCTCATAGTATGGGCGGTCTTATTTCAAGAAAATATATGACCATTAATCGAGAAAATTGGAATAAAGTCCACAAATTACTGACCGTCGCTACTCCTAATTTGGGGTTTGGCATATCTTTGGGGATAATACAACAACTTAGAGATTTGAAGAGAAACAGTAAATTTATAAAAAAACTCGATGAAAAATGGGAAGTTATGATGAAATCCGAAAAAGAAAAGAAATGGGGCGTAATTGGCGGAATAAACGTAAAAGCCGGCCATAGTATATACGACGATCCAAAATCAACAGATTCGGGCGGTATAGGTTTTGTAGAAATATCTTCTTCTATACCGTACGACGAATGGATGGAGTCAATCGGAGATAATATGGAAGAGGCATTTTATAATACAAAACATTTTGGATTTCGGGCGGCTACCAGCGCAAATCATAATGAAATATTATATTCGGACGTAACTCTAAAAGGGATCGAATGGGCAAGTAGAAAGTAGTTTTGTATGAAATTTGATTGTTAAAATGTTGAATTTATTTTAGAAAAATTATATGCTCCCATAGATTATTTATTTTCAATAATCATAAAAATATAAGTAATATTTTAAAAAAGAGAGGAAATTATGAAAAAACTATTGTTATTAACCTTCGTTGTTCTTTTAATAGGGTGTAAAACCTCAAACGACGTAAAAAAAGAAACCGCTCCGACTTCTGAAGAGCTGAAAGCGGCAAGAACCAGAGATACGGAGTGGAAAAATTACGTCGCCCAACTTCAAAAAAATTACGACGCTACCAAATCAACCGAGGATCTTTTTAAGCTTGAGACTAGATTTGAAGCGTTTAACCCTTATAGCGGAAATTTCAGATTTATCAAATCCGATATAACAAAAAAACACCAGATTGAAAATTACGAAACTGTGAAGATACCGACAAGAGACGGATTGTTTCTCGACGGTTGGTTTATACCGGTTAAGAGCGCCAAAGGAACTTTAATAATCCTTCACGGTTGGAGTTCGGACGCCTCATTTGGATTAAGCCAATCTAAATTTTTATTATCTTTAGGTTATCAGATACTCGTTTATAATGCTAGATTTTGGAATTATTCTGAAGATCCTTATAAATACGTCGGCTTTACCGGTAACGACGTCGACGACGTGGGCGACGTTATCAAATTCTTATCGACTCGAAAAGACGTCGATATGACAAAACTTGGAATAATGGGGTTCTCCTACGGCGCTGAAAAAGCGGTTTTATGCGGAGGGAAATACGACGAGCTCAAATACGTCATAGCCGACGCGGCTCCGGTCAGAGACAGCATGGGAGACGACGCTGAAATCGGATATTACGACGACTATTACCGACTCCTCAAAGAAAAATATAGCTACGATATGAACAGGGAAGACTTGAAAATATTAAAAGCCGCGGCGGCTATATCGCCTAGACCGTTATTATTGTTGCATGGAGAGAAGGATACTTCCGTGCCGGTGGAACACAGTAGGACGTTGTTTGAAAATGCAGGAGACCCGAAAGAAATGCATACTTTCCCGAATTCGGGGCATTGCTTGGGTATGATGACGGGAGATAAAGAGAAGTATATTTCTACTGTTAATGAATTTTTAACAAAATATTTATCAAAATAATTTATGTTTTTGGATAATTTAAAGCGAATTAGAGAAATATTTTTAGATACGAGATGTATTCTTTGCGATAGCAAAGATTTATCTGAAAAAATCAGAATAATCTGTAAAAAGTGTTTTAATTCGTTTAATATTACTTTTGATAATATCTGTCCAATTTGCGGGCATCCTCTTAAAAATGAAGGATGCCCTTCTTGTAACAAAGATAATCCGATTTATTTTGATTCATATCAATTTATTCAATATTACAGCGGTTTTTTTCAGACGGCGCTTAAAAAACTTAAGCTTAACGGACAGTTTGCAATTATAAAACTTTTTTTTGAATTATTAAAATACAAAGGAATTTTAAACAAAGATATTCCAATAACAATAGTTCCCGATACTAAATTTAAAAGGTTCAAAAAAGGCAGAAGCAGTCTTTATTACCTTCTGCTCTTGTTAAAAAGAGATAAATTCGTAGTATATAAAGATATTTATAAAAAAAACTTCAAATTTACCCCTCAAAAAATGAAGAACAAACTTAAACGAGAGGACGAAATACAAAGTTTATTCTATCTTCCATCCGAAAATAAAAACAAATATTCCGGAGAAATATATCTTATCGACGATATTTTTACGACAGGTTCTACAATTAATTACGGCTCTCGCTTATTAAAAGAGGCGGGATTTACAAAAATCAGAGCCGTTACTTTTTTTAGAGCTTTATTAGAAGCGGATTTAATATAATATTAACGATTTTTATTCAAAAATTCAACGCTATTTGCGGTTTTATTTGGAAATTTAGTAAACATAATTAATTTAGTTCCGAAAATTAATCTAGAATAATTAGAGAGGACTTATTATGATATCAAAACGTTTTATTTTTATTATACTTTCTCTTTTAGGAGCGGTTTTATTATCGATTATTTTTATTGTCGGGATATATTTTTTTAATTGGTTTGGATTAAACAAAGGCAATAATTATTCTATAAACTTCCCTAATAAAGAAATCGAGTCTAAAGTTTTGAAAGATAACGACTTAAATAAAATAAAAAATGAAATTATCGATGTTGAGAAAAATAAAAAAGCTATTAATGACGTAAAAGTAAACTCTGAAATTACTACGACTACTATAGCTAAAGTTTTGACAAAAATTTCAAATAATAACGCAAGCGCTGAAGATAAATCCAAAATATTTACTAAAGAATCGACTTCAAATATAAACAAGGATGGAAGTCTGATAACGAATGGTTTTGTTTTTTCAAATAATCAAACTTTTCATTCATACGGCGAATATATTTCGGCTGAAGAGTATAAATACCGTTTGGCTCTTATTAATAATCTTAAAATAAAAACCGTCGCGGTAGATTCGATAACAAAAGGCAACGGTATTTCTCAGGAATTTTACAAAATAGCTTATAATGAGAAAATGATACCGGCTAAGGCGTTAGGAGATATCGTCGAAAGTAAAGAGTTTCGCGACCTGATACCCAAAAATCTTTTAGCGATAGAAGATAAAATATCAGTATTAAAAAAAGGAGAGTCCATTACCTTTAAAAATGAAGATTTGAAGAATTTATTGTTGCTTTGGTCTCAAGGGAAACTTACTCCGATTCAAAAAGCGTGGAAAGTTAAAGCCGATATTTAAACAAATTTTTGATAAATTTCTTTTATTTCTTATCAAATAATGTTATTACAAAAAAAATATTTCAGGATAAATTATGATATTAATTAATTTGATTTTTTCTTTTATTTCAGGAATGCTTGTTTTATTTATGTCTCTTATTTTTGTATTAATTGACTGGTGGTTGCTATTTATTCCTAGAAACAAAAGATATCTTGTCGCGCGTAAATTTCTATTAATTCCTTGGACGTTTATCGCCAATAATTTTTTGTTCTGTATGCGGCTTAAAGTTTTAGGAAAAGAACATTTGCCAAAAGAGAAAAACTCATTATTTATATGCAATCATCAATCGTGGGCAGATATCCCTGCGTTTTTAAGATTTACGCCTTCGACGGCTTTGTCTAAATCTGAAGTTCGAAGAATTCCTTTAGTTGGAATCTTGACTATATACGCGGGCGGAATTTTTTTCGACAGAGACGATAAGAAATCCAGAATAGGAATAATAAAAGAAGTCATGGAATTCTTGAAACAAGGTTATTCTATGTGTTACTATCCTGAAGGCACTAGAAGCGTCGACGGCGAACTGCTTGAGCCCAATCTAACGTTAGTTAAACTTGCCTACAAACTCAAAGTTCCGGTAATACCGTCGGCAATCGAGGGTAGCAGGAACGTTATCCAAAGAGGGCGCATATATTACAAATTCTTTCAAAAAGTTATCCTCAAATACACGGAACCGTTATATCCGGCGGATTTCAGTTCCGACGAAGAATTTGCAAACGCCTGTTGGAATAAAGTTGTCGATACTCATAAAGAGATAAAAAAAGAGTATTTTGGTAATAATTGATATTTCGGAGAACAAAAAAATATTTACGTAAATTCCCAAAAACTTACATTTTTACATAAGTTACTACCGAAGAATCGGAGCTTGTCGTATATTCCAAATTCCCATTGAGTAATTTGGTAAATTTTATCCATGAAGCTGAAGAAAACGTCATTACTCCGGTTACTTCGGTTTCGGTATAAGTAAAATTATATATCGAACTTAAAGTATCGGGTATATATACGGAGTCGTTAAAAGCATAGTAGATTTTGCCGTTTGCAACATATATTGATTTAACGCCATCAATAGAATAATCGCCATTCCATTAAGCGGATACTCCGCTTAAAGATGCAAGAGTTGTCGTCGTCGCTACGTTATCGGTAGTCGAAGTTGTAGAGCTTCCATTGAAGGTTGTTGTAACCGACGAGTCTGAAGGATCGCCGAGCGTTCCGGTTTGGCATGAATAAATTAATACTACCAAAAAAACGACCGCAATTAAAAATATTATCGATTTATTTTTCATAAATTTATCCTCGAATAAAATTGTAACATAATAAATATAAATGTAAACAAAATTCTTACTAATACTTTAAAACGGGAACGAATCATAAGTAATTTCTTCATAATTGATTATTAAAGATTTATACCGTTTTTATGAAGAATTTCCACGGTTTTCTTTGTATCGTCAACCCTGAATATTACAATTGCGTTATCTTTGCTTCTGTCTACCGTCGCGTACATATATTCGATATTTATGTCGTTTGCCTCAATAATGTCAAGTACTTTGTATAATCCTCCCGGTTTATCTTCAATCTCAATACCTACGACTTCGGTAGTTTGAGCTATAAAGCGTTTTGCTTTCAAGATATCTAAACACCTATTGGGATCGTCTACAATAATTCTTAATACGCCAAAATCCCTCGAGTCCGCTAACGACAAAGCTCTAATATTAACTTTCTCATCTGCGAGAACTTGAGTAACCTCTGCTAATCTTCCTTTTTTATTCTCTAAAAAAATAGATATTTGCTTTATCAACATATTAACGCTCCTTTTAATTTTATATTTGTCTTTGGTCTATAATTCGTTTTGCTTTCCCTTCGCTTCTAGGGATACTTTTTGGTTCGACGAGTTTTACTCTAGTGTGAATGTTTAGAGTTTTGTATAATTCCTGTTCGATTTTCTTCTCAGTTTGATCAAGGTTTTTCATCTCGTCGGAAAATAATTTCTCGTTCATTTCAATTTGTACTTCTATAAAATCCATTTTATCTTTTCTGTTTACAAGTAATTGATAATGCGGCTCTATGCCTTCCAGTTTTAACAATACTTCTTCTATCTGAGACGGGAAAACGTTAACTCCTCTTATGATCAGCATATCGTCGGTTCTACCAAGAAGTCTATGCATTCTAACGGTAGTTCTTCCGCATTTGCAAGGAGATCTATCGAGATAAGTAATATCTCGCGTTCTATATCTTATAATCGGCGTTCCTTCTTTTGTCAGCGTCGTAAATACTAACTCGCCTTTCTCTCCGTCGGGTAGTACTTCGCCGGTTTCAGAATTAATAATTTCCGGATAAAAGTGATCTTCGTTTATATGCAACATATTTTGACATTCGCATTCGGACGCAACTCCGGGGCCTATTATTTCCGTTAATCCGTAAATATCGTACGCTTTAATCTTTAATTTATCTTCTATCTCTTTTCGCATACTTTCGCTCCACGGTTCGGCTCCAAAAAATCCCGCCTTGAGACTAAGATTTTTCATATCGATTTTCTCCTCTGCGGCGACTTCAGCCATATATAGCGAGTAGGAAGGAGTGCAGGCTAAAATCGTCGTTCCAAAATCCTGCATTACGCTCAGCTGTCTTTTTGAGTTGCCCGCCGATATTGGAATAACCATTGTCCCAAGTTTTTTCGCCCCATAGTGGGCTCCAAGTCCTCCGGTAAATAATCCGTAACCGTAGGCCACCTGAACGACGTCATTTTCATTCGCGCCGCCCATAGCAAAAGTTCGAGCCATTACTTCGCTCCATATTTCTATATCGTTTGCGGTATATGCGTCTACGACAGGTTTGCCCGTTGTTCCCGAAGAAGTATGAATTTCAACAATATCCTTTTTATCGCAAGCAAGCAAACCGTATGGATATACTTCTCTCATATCGTCTTTTGTGGTAAAGGGAAGTTTAGCAATATCCGAAATATCTTTTATATCTGAAGGTTTTACCCCAGCGCTATCCATCTTTTCTTTATAAAACGGAACTTTATTGTAAACTTTATTTATCAGACTAACCAGTTTATCCGATTGATGTTTTTTCATATCGCCGCTATTCATAGTCTCATATTTTTTATTCCATATCATTTGAGTTCTCCTCTGAATTTATTTTCCAGCGCGTAAAATTATTCGCAAGATTAAAAATTTAATAAAATTAAACGCGATTATGATAAAATTTTTATTTTAATAAATCAACTAAAAAATTATATATCTGAGATTTTTTTTAAAGAGTTATATAAAGATAATAGATCTTTTTGAAAAATATTACCGATTCCTGAAGACTTTTTGATTTTATCAAAGTACCTGAATGTGAATAAGTATGATATTGTCTCCTCCGAAGAAAAAATATAGATACTTTTTATTGGAGATATTTTTTCTTGTAAGATTTTTGACCAAATGTTTTTATATACGCTATTCTCAACATTTTTCGAAATTTTCTTCTCTTCATCTTTCGAATTAATTATAGCGTTGAAAAAGCATACGTTATTTATCGACGATATTTTATAGAATTCGTTAAAATTCCTAATATCGTCTTTTATATACAAAGTAATTTCAGAATCCTTAAACAGAGACTCGTTCCAATCGGAGATAAAGTTTGAAAAAATCATAAATGTTCCCTTAATTAAGGTTTTTTATAATCGCCGTAATCGTTCCGGCCAAATTCTTCCGTATAACTACCGCTTATTAAATTTAGTAGAAGTTCGATTTCGCGCTCTTTCATATTATTCGACGCGGTATTAATTTTATTCCTCAAAAAGAAATCGCTTTCTATCAGTTTGCCATGCTCGTTTATACCGCAAACTTCGTTTTTACCAACCGTATAAAAATTTAATATTTTGGATTTAACCTGCGCGAAACCCGAACTTATTTTAACGATCGTCCCTTTGTCCGCTCTAAAAAATATTTCTCCGCTAGAATTCTCAAAAGCGACGTTGCCTGTGTTAAATGAAATTAGAATTTTGTTTTTTACCTTGCCTTCCCTTTTTGATAGAACGACAACATATCCATCAAAAAGATACGCTCCAATTCTATTTAAGCCGTCTTTCGAAGATACAGGATCAAAAACTAAATGAGTAAGCTGATTCGCCGTTATATAACTTGATTCGCCGATTTTAATCGATATTTGAGAGTGAATTCCGGTAAATATTTCTACTCCCGAGGGAATTTGATCGTTAATTTTAGAATCTAAGGGAGCTAATTTATTATCGGGCGTCTTTATATCGACAATGCCTGTTTTTTCGACAAGAATCAAAGGTATGCCTTGAGAATATAAGAGCGCGTTAAAAAATAACGCAAAAATTAATATCGTAGCCGTTCTCATAAATTAAAAAAATCCTTATTTGACTATTCCTCATACATTTCTAATACATTATAATACTTTTTTATTGAAAATCAAGATAATTATAACGTTGACTATTTTCGACAAGGATTATTTTTTAATATTTTGTAAAGAATATTCGTTGCCTATCGTAAAGCCGTAAAATAACGTATCGCTTGGTAAGTTGATAAATTTATAACTTGCTATAAATCTAAATCCGGATAATGTTCCAAATAATCCATTTGTTCCTTGATTGTAAAAATCCCATCCTCCGTATATACCAAAAAACGGCGATATTGAAATAGCGTGATTTTTTTTCTGAAAAAGTTTTACTTTAGGTCCGAAATCTAAAAAACCATGAGCGGCGCCAATAGGAATACCGTAAATTAGCATGCGCCCCGCTAATTCAAACCTAAATTGCATTTCAAGATATTCCGCTAAGCCAAACCTTTGTTGAACTCCGATTAGCGCTTCAGGCCCAGCCGAATCGGCGACGCAAACCCCTAGAGCCGCTATAAAAGTCGATTCGGCTTTCCCTTTTACGAGAGTGTCGGCCGTTTGATTTAGCGTAGTAGTTCTACAGGAGGCGCAAGCGATAATAATTACAACAAATAATAATATTTTTTTCATCTTTTTTTCTATTTTAATAAAATACCGGCGGCGTCTATTACATGCTGTTCAAGAGACGGATAGACTCTTATGTTTTCAAGTATAATAATATCTATATCTTCGTCGACAAAATGAACGATAAGAGTTGAAACTCCGTTAGCAAAACTGCCGCTGTGCCAGATTGTTTTCCTTTTAATATTATTAACGGTAATTTCGTTGTCGACGTTTAAACCGTAAGCGTAATTTGTTTTAAAGATATATCCGTCCGTCGAATTTAATCCTGAATAAGGAGTCGTCATTTTTTCATAAGAATTTTTTGAAAGAAAATTGGATTTATGAAGAGCTCGACTAAACAGAAATAAATCTTTTGTCGTAGAAATAATTCCGCCGCATCCCAATATGGTAGAAGGATCAGGCATTTTTTTTGTCTGATAATAACCGTTAGAATTTATTTCAAAATAATCCGGAATAACGCTATATTCTTCATAAGAAACCGGTTGAAACGTATTCGACATTCCGATTGGAATAAAAATATTTTGCTTAACAAAATCGCTAAAAACGCTTCCCGATACAATCTCCACAATTCTCGCAAGGAAATAGTAAAGAGTCGTTATCTTTTAATTCGCTAATATATTTTGACGCAAGATCGTTAGTTGAAAGCGCTCCCCTCTCTTCAAGTAGTAAAATTGAAGCGGCCGTTATCTGTTTGGATATGGACATAATAGAAGTTTTGGTATCTTCCATGAAAGGCGAGTCGTCGACCGCTTTAGCGATCCCGTATCCTTTATTTAATATGATATTACCGTCTTTAGCCGCAAGAACCGAGCCGCAAAATAATTTTTTTTCAGAGTAATAATTAAAATAATAATCTAACTTTTCTTCGTAGGTCCCCGATTGTAAAAATGCGCATGACATACAAAAAAGGATAGAACACGGAAGAATAACTAAATAAAAGATTTTTTATCTCATCAAAACTCTCTATTGTAGAAATATCCGTAAGATTTAGCCATCTTTTAAGAATTCCATTCTCCAGAAAACAAAAACAATAATTACCGGCTAAATTTCTTTTTAATGTTGGCTAACGTTCCGCCGTCTATCAGTAATTCTATGTCTCTTTTTGATAAATCGATATTTAAAGTAATTTTTTTATCGTTTATATACGCCGTACAGGTTTTTGAATTTTGGATATCGCTTTTAATTGAAGGCATTTTTATTGAATCTGATTCATTAATCAAATTGTAATCCTCGATATTCTCAAAGGTCATAGGAATTATTCCAAAATTTATTAAATTTGCTTTGTGAATACGCGCAAATGATTTCGCAATTACCGCGGTTATACCGAGATATTTTGGCGCAAGAGCGGCGTGTTCTCTCGATGAACCCTGACCGTAATTTTCGCCTCCGATTATTACGCCTGATTTTTCTTTCAACGCTTTTTTATAAAAATCGGGATCTATAGAACCGAAAGCAAACTCGCTTATCTTTGGTATATCTGATCTGTAAGGCAACACTTTTGCTCCGGCCGGAAGAATATGATCCGTCGTGATATTATCTCCGACTTTTATTATAACTTTGGCCTCGATCGAATCCGGTAAAGGTTTCTGTTCCGGAAGAGGTTTGATGCCCGGCCCCCTGATAATTTGAACTTTGTTCGGTTCTATAGCCGGAGGTATGATAAATCTGTCGTCTATAATAAATTCGTCGGGGAACTCAAATTCCGGTATAATTCCCAGATGCTCCATTGGATCCGATATGAAACCGTTAAGAGCCGATATCGCCGCAACTTCCGGACTAACAAGATAAATTTCGGCATCTTTAGTTCCGCTTCGTCCCTCAAAATTTCTATTGAAAGTCCTAAGGGATACTCCGGCGCTGTTTGGAGACTGCCCCATTCCTATACAAGGGCCGCAAGCGCATTCCAGTATCCTAGCGCCGGCGTCGATGAGTTTAGTTAACG
>JAGOCL010000452.1 GCA_017998755.1 Spirochaetota bacterium
ATTCGACGGATCTTCATAGAAGTATTGCGGAATTTTGTCTTTATAAAAAACCGACTTTAAATATAGTCGACGCTTACGTCGTTATGACAAAATACGGACCAAGAGGAATTTCTAGCGGCGACGGGCTCAAACTTGTAAAAAACTTGCTTATATCGACGGATATTGTCGCGGTAGATTCGGCGGCTTCGTTGATCTTAAACAAAGAGCCGTCTAAAACAAATTACATCAAGATTGCAGACGAACTAAAAATTGGAGTTATGGATCTAAATAAAGTTAAGATAAAAAAGATATCCGTTTAAATAAAGGTTTAGGATGATAAAAACTCTTCGAGTCATAACGACGGTTATAGTAATATCTTTTTTCGTTTCGGGTTTTTTAGTTAGCGGGATTATCTTCGATAAGATTATATCGCGGCTTTCTGAAATTCAGTTTTTTCCATCATTTATTTCGATATTAAGCAAAAATCCTTCATTATTAGCGGTTATAAGCTTTATTTTGATAATTATTATAACATTGTTATTTGGAAGAGTATATTGCTCCGTTTTATGCCCTTTTGGCATATTGCAGGATTTCATTATATTTATCAGGGGGAGGTTTAGAAAGTATCGAAATAAATATATCCCATCTTTGGATTTTATTAAATACCCCGTTCTGGTAATAATCGCTCTATTTTTATTATTTTCTAATATAACTTTAGTAAATATACTTGAACCGTATTCTATATTTGGAAGAATAATCAATGGCGTAACTTTTCCGATTGTCGCCGGAATAAATAATATTAGCGCCGGTATTTTGTCCGATTTTAAAATTTATTTTCTAAGATTTATTGATACTAATAAAATATCGCTATTAGTTGTATTAACCGGCGCCGCGTATCTTGGCGCGACAATTGTAGCGAGCGTATTAAAAGGGAGAATATTTTGTTCGACGCTATGCCCGACGGGAATCATTTTGGGGTTGTTATCAAAATATTCGTTTTATAAAATAGCTCTCGACAATAAAAGTTGCTCAAAATGCGGTTTATGCGAAAAAATATGCCCGACTTCGTCGATTGCGGTAAAAAAAGAGGGGATTGTAGATAACTCCTCTTGCGTAATGTGTTTTGAATGTATTGGAGCGTGTAAGTTTAAAGCGATAAGTTATTCAAAAACGGTAAAGAATAATCAGAATATAATAAAAGACAGAAGGCATTTTTTGGAAAAGTCGTTAAAATACGCCGGAGGTATTGCTATCGCGTCGCTTGTTCCAGTTAAGTTAGTCGCTAGTACGGAAATCGTAAAAAAAACAATCAGCCCTATCCCTCCCGGTTCTTTAAATATTGAGAATCTTAGAAAAAACTGTACGGGGTGTTGGTTATGCGTCCAGAAATGCCCAAAAAACATTATTAAACCGGTATTTGATAAGGATAAAAGAATATTTCAGGTAGAGTTGGATTATAATAAAAACTTTTGCGATTACGAATGCTCGTTATGTTCTCAGATATGCCCAACTAACGCGATACCCCCCGTTTCTTTGGAGGATAAAAAAACTATCCAGATTGGGATAGTAAAATTTATAAAAACAAATTGCATCGTATATACCCAAGAAACCGATTGCGCCGCATGTTCGGAACATTGTCCCACAAAAGCGGTTTATACGGTTCCGTATAAGGAAAATTTGTTAATACCTGAAACGGATATCGGGCTTTGCATCGGTTGCGGAGCTTGCCAATACGCATGCCCTGCAATTCCCGATAAAGCGATAATCGTTGAAGGCGCGACGCCGCACGGAAGAGCGAGAAAAGTTGAGAAAAGAATAGTCGGTCCAAAAGAAGATGAGAATAATGATTTTCCATTTTAATATAAAATAAAAATAGGAGGAGATATGAATTTAGGATTACCAGAGATTTTAGTTATTTTTGCTATAATTCTGTTGCTTTTTGGCGCGCGCAAACTGCCCGAAGTCGCTAAATCGATGGGAAAAGCGCTGAAAGAGTTTAAAAAAGAGGTTAAGGACGTTACGTCGGAAGACGGCGATAAAAAAGATGAGTAAAAAAGAGCCGGATTATTTTGATCATTTAGAGGAATTGAGATTAAAAATTATTTCAATTTTGGTTGTATTGGCGGTTTTGACAATAGTATCATTTTTTTTTATGGAAAAGATTATGGTTTTTCTTAAAACGCCTTTAAATAACGTTAACGTAGAGTTGAATTACTTCAAACCGCAAGAAAAATTAACCTCTTATATTAAGGGCGCTTTTTTTTGCGGAATACTATTGGTTATCCCTTTCGCGGTATATCAGATTTCAAATTTTATAGCGCCCGCTTTGGAAAAAAACGAACGCTTTTTTTTAAAAATATCTCTAATATGCGCGATAATACTTTTTTATATTGGCGGAGGGGTAAGTTTTATCGTATTAGCTCCGGCGGTATATAATTTTTTTATAAATTTTGCGCCATCCGACGGTGTTGTTCCGCTATGGAGTATAAAAGAGTATTTTGATTTGTTATTTACAATGATCCTTATTTTAGGAATAACTTTTAATACTCCGATTATATTATCATTATTGATAAAATTTAATATTATTACAACGGGAACGCTTATCGGCTTTAGAAAACATATTATAGTCGGAATATTTATATTAGCGGCGGTAATAACTCCGACCGTTGACGTCGTAACTCAGATTATCGTCTCGGTAATAATGTATCTATCTTTTGAGTTTACTATTATTTTCGGTAAAATTATCGAAAGACGGGCAGATAAGCGCTTGAAGTCTTTTT
>JAGOCL010000453.1 GCA_017998755.1 Spirochaetota bacterium
TAGTCGGCGATTCTAAATTACCCGAAGACGAATCTTTTATAACTTGCGAGATAATATCTATTCCGATAGAAATTATTTTTATCAATTCGTCTGTTTTTGAGCTCTTAAGCAGTAGTATCAATACGTTTTTGACAATTATTAGAATTTCAACAAAATATTTATTATTTTTAAATATTTCAATATATCCGTCTATTTCTTCAATCATCATTTTGACTGAAAAAGAAGACGATCTATTTTATTTTAGTTTTATTAACGAACCGGATATTTCCGATACGGAAACCTCGGGGATTCCATTTGGATATGAGAATTTGGTTTTTGAACCATTTTTTAGAATTAGCAAATTTGTTCAGGAAGCTTATAATACCCTCGATTTTGGCATTGGCTTAACTAAAGCCGATATTATTATAAAAAAACACAATGGAAAAATAAAAGTTTTCAATATAAAAGACTTCAGTTCTCAAGAATTCAAAGCGGTAAATAAAATTAATTTTAAAGCGTCTATCCCTATAATGAAATAGGCGCGTCAACCGCTTATGTACTCTTTAACTTTTATAGCTAATTCTTTTATCGAATAAGGCTTATAGATAAAATCAAGAGCGCCTTTTTTCAGAGTGTCGGTTATTCTGTCGTCCATTTGAAAACCGGACGTTAATATTACTTTTACCTTCGGGGATATTTGTATAAGCTTATCAAAAACCTCTTTACCCGACATTTTCGGCATGATCATATCAATTAATACCAGATCTATATCCTTATTTTTTTCTTCAAATATTTTTATCCCTTCTTCGCCGCTTTCAGCCAACAATACGGTATATCCAAGCAATTCGAGCATATTTCTTGTAACAAAATTAACCGACTTATCGTCGTCGACGACTAAAACCGTTCCGCTTCCTTTCGGATAATCTTGATCTAATTTTTCTTCTTTCTGCGATATTTCGTTTTCTTTATACTCCGGCAATATCAGTAAAAATGTCGAGCCGACGCCCGGTTCGGAATATACTTCAACAAAACCTTTATGGTCATTAATTATATTTTGAACCATCGCTAATCCTAACCCGGTTCCTTTATCTTTACCTTTAGTCGTAAATAATGGATCAAATATTTTTTCTAATATTTTCTTTTCCATACCGACTCCGGTATCTTCAACTTTTATCGCCAAGTAATCCGTATCTTTTACAATTAAGTTTTTAGATATAAACTCTTCGTTCGGTATGAATTTTTCTACAGAGATCGACAGTACTCCGCCGCGTTTTTCATTCTCTTTTCTCATTATCGTCATCGAATGCATCGCGTTGATACAGAGGTTTAATAACGCCTGTTCAATTTGCCCCTGGTCTCCAACGATCGCCGATTTTCCGCTACAATAATTATATTTTATTTCAACCGATTTATCAAAAGTGTTTTTACATATAATATTTATATTTTTTATGGAATCTTTCAAGTCAAATACGCCTATATACGCCTCTTTCTTTTTAGATAAAGTCAGTAAATTACCGACAAGTTTTTTTGCCCTATCTATAGATAAATTTATCATATTCAGATCTTCGCTTATCAATTCTCGCGCGTTTGAGTCGTTCTCTATTTTTAATTGTATTAAGCAGGTAGCTCCGATCAAAGCTCCAAGTATATTATTAAAATCATGCGCTATTCCGCCGGCAAGTATACCCATAATTTCCATTTTTTGAGACTGTCTTAACTGATCCTCTTGAAGGACCATATTAGTTACATCGTCTATCCTTATAACTACGCCGTTATATTTGTTATTGTTATAATCCATAGGAAAAAAATAAATATTATAATATTTACTATCATCTTTTATTTTTTCTTTTAGGATCTGACTTGAAGAATTTTTCTCGATTACGCTTTTTAATCGATTTTCATATTTTATTAAAAAAGGAAATGCGTCAAAGATATTTTTATACGCCGTATTTTTGAGGCCAAAACTAGAAAATTCTCCGGCTAATTGGTTAAAATGGGTAATTCTAGCGGATTTATCGATACCTATAATCATTGAAGGCATCGAATTTATAATATTTAGTAAAAGTTTATGTAAATTCTTAATTTCCGCATCGGCTTTTATTCTTTCCGTAATGTCTCGAGCCAAGATTACCAGACGATTGTTTAAATTCCCCCCTATTTTACCTACGGATATAGATAATTCGTAGCTCCTCAATCCATACGGCAAATTTAGCGAATATATCGAACCTGAATGATACCCATTTTTTATAGCCAACGACATCGCTTCGTTACAAATTTTGGCCGCGTCTTCCGGTAATACGTCTCCGATTTTTTTATTTAGAAATGATTCCGGAGAAGCGTATAAAAGGTCAGTATTGGAAGCGTGATAGTTTAATATTCTCCCTTCGTAATCTGTTTCAAATAAAAAGTCTGGGAGCGCATCGAGCGTAACTTCTAATTGTTCGTGAGATTTCTTTAAAGCCGCTTCGGTCTCCGATCTCATCTTTATCTCTTCGATCAATTCTTCGTTTGTTTTAGAAAGTTCTTCCGTTCTTTCTTCAACCATCTTTTCAAGAAGATTATTATAAACTTGTAATTCATTTGTTAGTTTTTTTATCCGAAGATGAACGTTAACCCTCGCTAACACCTCTTCTTTTTGGAATGGCTTAGTTACGTAATCGACGGCTACGGTAGTAAAAGCTTTTATTTTATTCTCTATTTCCGTTAAAGACGACATAAATATTATCGGAATATCTTTGGTTTTTTCATTTTGTTTTATTCTGCGACAAGTCTCATATC
>JAGOCL010000455.1 GCA_017998755.1 Spirochaetota bacterium
GTTTTCAACCGCTTCCTTATATATTTCAATAGCCTCTTCGCCGTCCGAAGCAAAATCAACTTCGCAACCAATGAAATTTAACATTTTCCCCGTTACTTCCCGAACCAGGTCTTCGTCGTCCATTAGCAGGACTCTGGCAGACTTCATCAAGACTTTATTAGAGGCGCCCTCAGATTTTTCATAAATAACGTCTATAGCCGGAAGGTATATATAAAACGTAGCGCCTTTACCTATTTCAGATTCGGCGGTTATATATCCGTTGTGCTTTTGTATTATCGAATATGATATCGATAACCCTAATCCGTTGCCCATTTTCTTTGTGCTAAAATACGGGTCGAATATTTTTTGCAGATTTTCTTTCGATATGCCGACGCCCCTGTCTTTAATTGAAATTTTTACGTAATTACCGTCTGCAATCGGTAGATTGTCCGTCGCTTTTTTCTTAATATTTTCTACTTTAACGGTAAGAAGCCCCCCGTTTTCCATAGATTGTTTCGCATTAATAACAAGGTTATTTATTACTTGATTTATCTGCCCCTCGTCCATCTCTATGGCTAAAGGAGGTTCTTTTTCTATATATTCGCTCTTTACGTTCGAACCCCTCAAAACGAAATCTATCGATTCTTTCAACAAGGAGCTTATCGAACCGATTTTTTTTACAGGAGAGCCCCCCTTTGAGAATGTTAAAAGTTGTTGAGTTAACTCTTTTGATCTTATACACGCTTTCTCGGCTTCTGATAGTATCTCGTAAATTTTATCGTTTTGACTTGAGTAAATTTTTCCTAAAGTGATATTTCCCAATATTGCCGTTAAGAAATTATTGAAATCGTGAGCTATGCCGCCGGCTAGAATTCCTATCGACTCAAGTTTCTTGGATTTATAGAATTCATCTTGCATTTTATATTTTTCTGTTATATCGCGAAAAACCAGTACTACGCCGATTATTTTACCGCTAACGTCTTTTATCGGCGAACCGCTATCTTCAATGATTTTTTCTTTACCGCTTCTAGTTATCAATATTACCGGTTTAGTTAATTCGTAACTTGCTCCGGTCATTAAAACCAGCTCGACCGGATTTTTAACTTTTTTCCTCGAAATATCGTCGTATATGTTAAATATTCCTTCAATCGGCTCGTTTAAAGCGTCTTTCGAATCGCATTCCAATATTTTTTCAGCGACTTTATTTATAAGCGTTATTTTACCGGAAATATCTGTCGTTATAACTCCGTCGGCGATAGAGCCCAACGTTACTGCAAGCCGTTCCTTTTCCTCGGCTAATTTATCTTCGGCGGCTCTTCTATCGGTAATATCCTCTTTTACGGCGATAAAATGCGTAGTTACTTTATTTGAGTCTTTTATCGGCGATATAGTCGCCAGTTCCCAATATAGCTCGCCGTTTTTCTTTTTATTCAAGAATTCGCCTCTCCACTCGCCTCCGTTATTAATTGTATCCCACAACCTTTTGTATTCGGAACTATGCATTTTACCGGATTTAAGCAAATTCGGATTTTTCCCGATTACTTCTTTTTCAGAATAACCGCTTACTTTTGTAAATTGCTGATTAACGTATTCGATATTCCCGTAATTATCGGTTATAATTATACTACTGGCGCTTTGATCAACCGCCATTGACAATTTTCTTATAGTTTCTTCATTTTTCTTACGCTCCGAAATATCTACCAATATAGCTCTAAATCCTATTGGAGCGCCGTTTTGAAAATTTACATTCCCATAAATAATAACCGGAAACCTTTCTCCGTTTTTCTTAACGGCGACGTATTCTACCCCTTTTACGTCTTCTCCGAGAATAATACGCTTTAAGTTTTCATAAAGCTTCTCTTTATCCTCCGGAACTATCTGGTCAAATACGTTAAAGTCGTTAATTTCATCTTTATTATAGCCGAATATTTCCAACGCAATATCGTTAACGTATAGCAAGCGACCGCTCAGATCTATCTCGCAAACTATCTGCGGAAGAGAGTCGGAAAATGTTTTAAATCTCTGACGGCTCTCCTGTAAGGATTCGTATAGACGAGCGTTGTATAAAGCTGACTGCAATCTTGTTATTAATAAAGACAATAAGTTTCTATCTTTTTCCGAAATCGTCTCGCCGCTTTTTGAAAACAGAGCAAAAAAACCGATTTGTTCGCTCTCCAGCTCTAAAGGAAAAAGAGCCGCCGACTTGTATTTTTTTTCAATAAGACGCTTCTCAAATTTATATTTCGAATACATTGATAAATTATCAGACAAAAAAAACGACTTAACGCTTTGAAATTCCGACATCATCGTATCTTTTCTTAATACCTTGTCGCTTTCGATTAAGTATTCCATCCCCTCGGGACAATAAATTTGATATTCCGAATTTTTTTTATTATAAATATAGGCCAAAGGCAAGCCGATATTCAGATAGTTATTAATAAAATTAACAGATTTGCTAATTATCAAAAAACTGGAAAGTTTTGATACGACTTCGTCAAAATTCGTTAAAATTTCCAGAATGCGCTGCCTGTTTTTAGTCTCAACCACCGCTTTGTGCTTGTAAAGAGCCATCTCTATGTTAGTATAGAGTTCTCTTTCTTCAAACGGCTTTAAAATATAACCAAACGGATCGGTTATCTTGGCTCTCTGAATAGTATTGTCGTCGGTAAAAGCGGTAAGATATATTACCGGAGCGTCGATCTTTTCTTTAATAAGATCTGCCGTTTGAACTCCGTCGATATCGCCCTTTATCATAATGTCCATCAATACCAAATCT
>JAGOCL010000454.1 GCA_017998755.1 Spirochaetota bacterium
TTTAAAAGATCGTCGCCGTCTGTAACCATTGCTCCGTCTAAATCTTCCAATTCAGACGACGCGTCCCCATCCAAAGATAAATCTGACAAAAAATCGTCGATCGAATCTCCTGATATAGATTTTTCGCCGGTATCTGAAGGTTCGTTTTCAAAGATAGAATCGCCGTCTATTGCAAGGGAGTCGGATTCATCCGGCAAATCTCCGACGTTTTCAAGAGAACCGAAATCATATTCGTCGAGGGCGTCGTTAGTAGCTTCAATTTCTTCAGAATTCGTCGAAATACCGTCGTCCCCGTCTTCTATAGACGAGTCTGTTTTTTCGGATGTTTCGCCAAACAGAGCGTCTAAGTCTAAATCTGACGATGATTCTACCGAAGAGTCGTCGGAAATATCTTCGATATTAAAATCTTGATTGTCTTCATTTTCGCTATCTTCGCTTAAAACCGGAGCGTCGAGACCGTTTAACAGTTCGCTCATTTCAAAAGATCCGTCGTTGTCCAAATCGGGTTTGTCGCCGTCTTCTATTGAGACCGTATCAAGATCTTTAAAGCTGTCTTCTCTGAGATCCGCCCATTCGTCAATCTCGGCTTCTTTATCCGGTTGAATATCGAGATCGGAAAAACCTTCAAGCAAGTCGGATTCGGCGTCTCCGACTGTAAATTCGTCTATATCCAAACCGTTTGACGATTCGATATCGTCTTCTATAAGCAACCCTTCTTCAAAGTCGTCTTTTATGTCGTCTAGGATACTTTCAAGTTCGACCGCCGGCTCTTCTTCTTCCATAATATCGATTTTTTCCGGAAGGGGAGTCAGGAGAAACGGCTCATTGAGGTTTTTCTTAACCTCTACTTCGTTTCCGATTTTGATAATATTGTCTCTTATAAACTCTAAATCTTCATATTTTGGCATATAATACCCAATTTTTGTTAAGGATATACTGATAATATAAAACTACCATAAATAAAATATAAATCAAGATATATTTCCTATTTAAGTTTTTCGGCCATTTTCCGATTTTTTAAATGAAAAATAAAATAAATATTTAAAATATTTTTTGGAAGCGATATGAAAAATAAAATTTGTTTAGTTTTGGCGTTGATTGTTACGCTGAATATTGTCAATTTATCCGCTATGGAAGAGTATGTCGATTTTGAATTAATAAAAAAATCAAGCGGTCCCAGATATCTTTCAAAAGGAGTTCTGTTGACGCTACCGGAATCGACCGGCAGGAATTTATTTGTAAGAACGGATTCTAATAACTGGGAAACGGATCATTATTATAGTAAAAGTCTTTACGGCGTTTGGTATCTTTTTTTGCCTTATCCAAGCGACAAAAAAGAAATGCTGTATAAAGTGAATATCGACGGGCGGTGGGATTCCGACCCTACAAATAATAAATTTACTCTTGATAAATTTCAGACAAAAATTTCAATTTTGGAAATTCCTGCTAAGACTATATATTATAGAGAGTCGCCGATAATCAGCGAAGATAAGGGCAATGTGAAAAAAGCGTATTTCAGATATTACAACCCCGAAGCTAAAGAAGCCAATTTGGTTTGCTCAAAAGATAATTGGTCGATTTTTTCTCATCCTATGAAACTTAACGAGGATAATTATTGGGAGATAGAGCTAAGGTTTTCAGAAGGAAAATATTTTTACTATTTCCTTGTAGACTGGAAAAAAAAGATCGATAATGATAACTCGAAAAGGGTGTGGAATTCGGAACTGGGCGAGGTTTCATATTTTATCGTAAAATAAATCCGTTTTTGAATCCTATTATTTAGTTGAAAATTAAAATCTTTTCTGTTATAAACATTCTAAAAAAAGGGGGCGCTATGACTGTTGCATGTCTTGATCTGGAAGGGGTGTTGTTGCCGGAAATATGGATAGGGGTCTCAAAAAAGACCGGAATTGAGAAGTTATCATTAACTACCAGAGATATAAGCGACTACGACGAATTAATGCGCTTAAGACTTAGGATTTTAAGAGAAAATAACATAAAAATGAAAGATATAAAAGACGTGATAGCTACGTTATCGCCGCTTGAGGGCGCGTACGACTTTTTAAAACGATTGCAAAAAGCTTTCCAGGTTATCATTTTGTCGGACACGTATTATGAATTTGCGATGCCGCTTATTGAAAAGCTCGGTTCGCCTACTCTTTTTTGTCATAAACTTGAGATAGACGACGAAGGTTTTATATCTGATTATAAGATAAGGTTGAGAGATTCGAAGAAAGAATCCGTTATAAAGCTGAAAGAGTTGAATTTTAAAGTAATTGCGAGCGGCGATAGTTATAACGACACTTCGATGCTTGGCGCGGCCGACGCTGGAATATTATTTTGCCCGCCGGATAACGTTATAAGAGAATTTCCGCAATTTCCGGTTTGTCTTAATTACGACGATTTATACGACGCTTTTATAAAAGCCGATGCTCAGGCTTCATAAAGGCGTTTATAATATTATTAATATTTAATTTGCCTGATAATTCGTTATAAATTTGACAGCCAAGATAAAACAAACGAATTTAAATCGATAAAATTAGAGCGGTTTTTTCAAATTTTAGTTGCAAATTATAATTAATTTAATATAATCAAAATGGATGTTTGTTTTTTACGATAAGATTTATATAGAAGAAATAGATTCGACAAACTCATATCTAAAGAGTTTGAACGCCTCAGACAGGACTTTGCTCTATACTTTCAATCAGACTAAGGGAAGAGGGAGAGAAAATAGAGAGTGGTTGAACTTTAAGGA
>JAGOCL010000456.1 GCA_017998755.1 Spirochaetota bacterium
TAGTAACGCGTCTATAATTTCATTCTCCGGAATTTTCATTAACAAATTCATTCAAAACCTCATTAATTTCAACTTGTTTAAGTGGATCACAATTATAATATAAGAAAAAAATTAATATTATTCAAGTTTTAATTTACGAATTCCAAGACTAGATTTATAAAATTTTTAGTCTTATTTCTTTATATATTTCTGGATAATTTTATCGTATTCGCCGGAATTCTTCAATTCGGATAGCGCTTTGTCGTAGCGTCGGATCAATTCGGAATTCTCGTATTCTTTAGAGAAGGCAAGATACATATCAAACTTCGATAACGAATTCGGCAGATAATCAATCTCGTTTGTCAAATCTGCTTTTTTCAACAAGCTAAGACCTACTAACTTATCGCAGATAAAAAGATCTATCCGATCGTATAATAATTTTTTAAAATTCAGATCGTCGTCTTTGGATATATCGAGCGTAAATAGTTTCGAATTCATAAATTCGTCGCCGTAAGCGTAACCGCGGGTTATCCCGATGGATAAATCCTTTAGATCGTTAATATTATTAAATACGTATTTTTTCTTAGATTTTTTCAAATAAAAAAAGACGTTTTCGCTGATACTTAACACCTCTTTCGGATATACGCAAATTTTTTCCCTCTCAGGGCTTTTCCGGAGAGTAAAAATTCCGTCGGCTTTGTAATTTTTTATATCGCTAAAACACCTTTCCCAAGGTAAAAAAACAATTTTTTGTTTGATATTTAGGTTTTCAAAAACCCTATTAATTACTTCGACGTCCGTTCCATACTGTTTTGAATCGTCGTCTTTACCGGTTTCGGTATATTCGAACGGAGGCCATTGACAAGTTACAAGTAACAACTCTTTCTCTTCGCTATAACTTAAATATTTCAAAAATATTACAACGCAAAATAAAAGAATAAATTTTCTCATAATAATCTCGCTTATATTGCTTATTTTGATTATAATATATTTAAATTTCATCCATTGTCAAGTATTTAAATAAAATATAAAAAATATTTTATTAGTAATTTCTATATTAATTGATTTAATTATTGATTAGCGCTATAATTTTAACGATGAAAAAGATTATTCTTCTCTTTTTTACTCTATTTGGCGCGCTTCTTCTTTTTTTATTTGCTTTTTCATGCTCAAATAGTCTAAGTTTATCTGAAGATACCGAAATCGAAGCGCCGCTTTACGAGAGCGTCCGGATAAATATCATTAATAACCGAACCGAGACGCCGGCGAGTTATTATATCGTAGCCCAAAAAGAGGGCGAAAACGACGTTACCGCCGAAGCTATTCTTAATAGCGTACAGTTAAGATTAACTATAGGGCAATGGTTAATCCGAGTATACGCAAAAAACGGCTCCGGCGAGATAATCGGTTCGGGATTTGGAGAGATTTTCATAACCGAAGGGGTAAACGCGCTTAATATCGGAATCGCTACAAATTCCGGAGCGTTAAAATATACTATCAGTTACAATTTAAGCGGCGTCGTCTCAAAATTAAAAATTACTTTATCGAGAGCGGGGTTTAACGATATTGTCAATCAATATCCCGTTTCAAAAGAGACGCTGTCCTCTTTAGTATATTTATTCAACGTTTATCAAGGGACATGGTCGGCGCTAATTGAAGGATTGGGAGACGACGATATAGCGTATTTCTCCAAAACCTTTGCCCAGAATGTCGTTGAAGACAAACTTCATACAAATTCGATAATTTTAGATCAAATTAAAGTTACTCCGGTAAATATTAGCCTAAATAACGGGATATACGGAACCGATAAAGATATTGTTTTATCCTGCCTCACTTCCGGCGTTAATATCAGGTACCTTCTGTCTGATACTACGCCCGACGATCCGACCGAATTAAGCGGCGCCGTTTACTCGATCCCTATTTTATTAAACGGCGACGGTATTCATAAATATTTGAAAGTCTGCGCTTACAAAGACGGTTTAACGCCTAGCGTTATGGAAATGCGCGAATACCGGATTATTTATTTGTACGATATCGAAACGTATTTTACCAATCCTAATAACGATACTTCTATCGACGATATTTTAGTTGATAGAATTAATAGGCAATCGATTTCGACGACGCTCGACGTTTGTTTCTACGGGTTTGACCGGGAGATTGTTATCCAAGCTCTTGAGGCCGCTATCAATCGGGGAGTTCGAGTAAGATTTGTCGGCAATAAAGACGGTAGCGGAACTCTCGCGTCCTTAACCGGAGAATACTACGAAGGTTATTACAGGCTCGCCAACGCGCTTGACTCTAAATTTCCCGTCTCCGGAAAAAAAAGGATAAACTGGCCTATCGATTCCGGTTTTGACGATTTCAATCTGATAAACAACGCTATAATGCACAACAAATTTGTCTTATTGACGCTCGATAACGGCGAAAAAATATTGTATACCGGATCGACAAACTGTACGGACTCTTGTTTTACTCTGAACAATAACAACTCGCTATTTTTAAGGGACGCCGGTATTTTCTCGACTTATTTTGAACAGTTTGAATACCTTTTAGGACTTCCCGGCAAACTCGCCGTAACGACGGTTCGTACGCATTATATTGATAATATCAAATTTGAAGTATTCTTTGCTCCTAACTACTCCGACGGTATTTCGGCTATGGATCAGATAATGAACAGAGTAACTACCGCCGACGGTTCCATTTATTTTATGATATTCTCTTTTCCGCACGTTGGACTGAATAATTTGTTACTTAACAAATTCTCCGCCGGTCTTA
>JAGOCL010000457.1 GCA_017998755.1 Spirochaetota bacterium
TTATTATGTTTAACTTAATATATAAAATTATTTATAGCGGATATTAAAAAAATGGAGTTTCGAATGATTTTTTCTAAAAAGCGGGAATTCCCGTTTTGAATATTCTGATGTCCGTATTTACAAGTTGTCTCTGAAAAAATTATCTTTCAGAAGAGTTTCTATTTCCGGAATTACCGCTTTAAAAGTTAATTCGCCAAGGCAGGTATCGCTCCATTTTGTTCCTTTGTAAACTTCTTTGATTACGATCTTATAAATTCCTTTAGGCAGAATTTCTTCGAAATTCTGAAGTTCTTTTTTATCTTTTAGGGTAATGGTTTTCTTTATTTTTTCGTCTTTTGATACAAATTCCAGAACTTTAACCCTGTTATTCTTTTCATAATATGTATCGATATCCTTGTTTGATATTTTCTGAAAAGATTTGTTGAATCCGTTTTGAATAGTAATCTCGTTGACGTCTACCAGTAACTCAAATTCTATCCATTCGCCGACGCCGTCGTCTTTTTTATTTTCGCACCACGCCGTTTCTCTTACTCCGTCGAACAACGATAAGGCGGAATAATCTGCGTCTTTAATAATCCCATTTTCAGTATAAACGTCGCATTTTTCTTTCAAATTTGACGAAGCTCCTTTAACAATTACAAAATCCTGCGCAGGTTTGGCCGGTTTTTCTATATATTCAGGATAGTCAAACCATAAATAGTTGTAATAACTTTCGTATGCGTCGTCGCCGTATTCGGAAAATCCGCGTAAATCTTTATCGAATGCAACGTTTATAACGTCGGCTCCAGCGGGCTCATAGTTTTTTTTATAGAAGACTTTATAATCCGACTTTTCTCCAAGATAAGTAAGGCGCGAATTAACTCCGTTTTCATCGATATAGTTAGGGGTAACAAAACAGCAATCCTCAATATTATCTTTCCATGTTCTTCCGGTCCATAAAATATAGTTCCAGTTATATATTTCAACAAATCCTTTACTGCTCTGACTTGTTCCTTTTATCGTACTTACGCTATATTCAACCTTAACGATCGATTGTTCTTTTGGTTTAAAGGTGAGTTTATGTTTGAAATGGTAAGTCAGCGTTAGTTGAGATTGTTCGTTAAAAAATTTTGATTCGATAACGGTTTGATCGATATCTACCAATTTGTTATTTTGATATATTGAGAAATCGAAATCTTTATCTATGCTGTTAGCGCTTTCTAAAACTATGCGTTTTTGAAGATCTTCTTCAAGTAAATAGTCGGTTTCAGGATTGAACGGGTCTTCTTCATAAATTATAGTAACAGTTTCGAAATATGGAATGTAATCGGCGACGGATATTCCTCCGTATTTTCCGGGTCCCGGTAGATAATAAGCTTTTTTAGCCGCCCCTTCGACTTCAATTTCTTCGAGCGCCGTTGGTATAGTAATATTTATAGGAAATCCTGCGTACATTTCTATATTTTTATTGGTAGTATTTTCAAATAGAAATATAACTTCAGTAGATCCGGTAAAAATATCTTTTAATTTAATAATCTCTTTTTTCATACGGATATCGGGATTCTCAACTTCGCTGTAAATCGAACCGTTGGTAATATCAAAATTTACCCCCCAAGTTCCGTCGTCGCAAAAAATAAAACTGCATGATAATAAAAATAGTATTATATAAAGCGTTTTCATAGAGTTTGGCCTCCGTATAAATAACATTATATATCAAAATATTGTAAAAAAAAAGCGGGAATTAAAAAATCCCGCTTTTTTTTATTTTTTTCTCTCGTTCATCATTATTTTATACAATCTTTCAGCTTGAAGGATAAACGTTTCAAACCGGGCTTCCAGTATTTGCGAGAACGGATTGCCGTCGCATTCTACGCTTAAGAAGGGAAGAACGTCGATGTTTTCTTTATAACGAGTAATATCGACTTTTTCTCCGGCTACTTTCTCTGCGATCTCTTTTCCTTCGACGGACATCTCGGGGGTTAATACCGCTTCCGTCATACGGCTATTCATACAACCGAACGGCCCGACGTTTATCACTCCGCACCATTTGTTGATCAGATGATACAGAGACGCGCCCGACGAGAGCCCCGGTTCGCCTGTGAGCGTGTACGGGAATATATGTTTTGAATGATTCATAAATTTCTTAATATCAATCATTTCCATTTCATACAAACCGCTCTTTTCAAAAATTTTTTTTATCTTTTTTTCATATACGTCTTGAATATAATCGGAAACTTTGGATTCGATATTCCCAAGAAGAGTGGTTTTCATCTCGAACATTTTGGTTTGTCGCAGGAAGTCTACGTATCTGTTCCATTCTGTAACGTGCGCGTCGAGCATAACAAATCCCGCTTGCGCCAGTTTATCGGGAATTCCCATGAGGGAGAAGTGGTCTCTTCTCACGAAAATCTCGCCGACTACTCCGATATATTTCGCTTCAGAGATCGGTCTTTCCAGTTCTATTTTTGAGAATATTTTTGAAGAATCCTTTAACTGTTTGAAAAACGGAGTTTTATTAGAGCCGTCAATACTGCCCATTATTTTCTCAACCTCTTCGTCGAATACCTCCATCCCCGTCTCTTTATCTACCGCCATCGCTTTAATAGCGGATCTTATATCGTCGAGAACGTCGGCCGCGTAAATGATTTTGGCTACGTCCAGTCTGAAACTAACCCCAAGACCGGCGTAACCGTTGTCGTTAGCAAGCGTTACGACGCCGACATTTCTCAATTTGAGTTTATCTATTACCGTTTTCATCAAGATTTCATACTGAC
>JAGOCL010000032.1 GCA_017998755.1 Spirochaetota bacterium
TATTAAATATAGATTTCTTGTACAAATAAATCGAGTTTTTAGGAATTTAGGTTTATGAAATAAATTTAGCTTGCGTTTTAAAGATTAAAAAAAAGCGACACATATGTGACGGTTAATAGAGCAAAAATGGTTATGTCGTAATAAAACAAAAAAAAAATTAGATATAATTGCTGTAACTAAATTTTCAAAAACCGTCGTATATCTCTTGTTTTCTTAAGAATAAAAATATAAAATTAGACAAAAAAAAAGGAATATTATGAAAATGAAAGTTCTATTTTATCTGATTTTAACTTTTTTATTAATATCGATAAATTACCCGGTCGACTCCGAAGTAAAGAATTACAACGAGGCCGTAGCTCTATATAAAAAAGCTCATATTGAATTTATTAAGCTAAATTACGACGAGGCGATAAATTATTATAGCGATGTTGAGAAATTTCTTGAAAAAAATCAAAAGTATAAACAGTATTTTGATCATCATTACAGAAATTTCTCAATGATTGACGTTGTTAAAAAACATAAAAATCTTGAGAATTTTAAACCCATTTTAGAACATAAAATCCTCGTTTTATATTTAAAAAACACTGATACTCAGTTTGAAGGTAAATCGATAAAAACTGTCTTTACCGACGAACTTAAAGAAACGGCGTATATATCGCAGGAAGTCTGTAAAAGATTAATCGAAGTATTAAGTAACGGGGAAATGACCGTTTCATTCGAGAGATTAGAAATTAACGCATATGTGTCAGAATTATCCTCCTCTCTTTCAGAGAGTAACAATGAAGAAATTAAAATTATTCAACCGGTTATTGAATCGTTCCATCCATATCCATGGGAAACTATCTATAAAAATATTGATTTTTTTGATACATATCTCTTTTACTGGAACGACAACCTTTTAAAATCCGGCGATAAAGGGGGAGCGAAAGCTCTCGGAGGAGCGGCAAATCTTCCGATTTTCCCCTATCAGCTTTACTCTCCCAAACGGGGTAGAATTATAATTTCCGCTTCATTATTAGACAGACCGGGAACTTTGCTTCACGAGTTGTTTCATACTATCGAAAATAGACTAGGCGTCAAACCTATTCATGGTTTTTCTGATCAGGACAGAAAACATTTTCCTTTCTGGAAAGGTAAAGGCGAGTTTGACTATTATGCTTATCATTTCGACAATTTTATCAAAGAGAATAAAATCAAAGAGCTTGAATTTATAAAATCCTCTCCTAATTTTCTTAATGATAAAATTATTGAGACAAATCCAAATCTTTTTTAAGCTAATTTGATTTAATATTTAACTTTAAGAACTTGCCGGTCGATTATTTATTAATAACTATTTTGGAGAGCTCCCGGTGGGAAAGATTCTTGTAGCAGGTCAGATATATTTGGAAAGTTCGCTTTTAGTCGATAGATTCCCGGTTCCTTACGCGCCGGTAAATTATGCAAAGTTTGGCATGAATATTGATCTAGGCGGCTCGGTTTTTTTTACGGCTAAAGCTCTTTCATCTTTGGGCGATAATATCGATCTTCTTTCCGTAATATCTAACGATTATTTAGGTAAAGTTATCAGAGAGCGGCTCAAATACGATCTTATATATGATAAATATTTGATTAATATTCTGAAACAGACTCCGACGTCGCTAAATATGATTGATAAGATAGGCAACAGACAGTCTTACTACGATATGAAAGACGTCGACGATATTAATTACCCCATCGAGTATTATGAAATGGCGATCAAAGAGTGTTCGATTACTATTTTGGAAAACACCAAATTTTGCTCTCCCTTTTTAGAGAGAAGTAAAAAGCATAAAAAAACCATATTTACGAATTTTTTAACTTTATCGGAGAGAGAGGAAGAAAAAAATTCTTTGTTTTTTGAAAATTCCAACTTAGTTTTCATTTTAGGGAAATTATTAAGCGGTAAAACGGAAGATTGGATTGGTAAGATTTTAAGTAAATATAACGTTGATATTATTATCGTAGATATGGAAGAGAAGGGCGCTTATTTGGCGGTAAAAAAAGACAATCTTGTTGAAAGAATCCCTTTTGTTAAGGTAAGAGATATTGTCGATAATATAGGTTCAAGCGAAGCTTTGCTTTCGTGCTTTACGCATTATTACAACAGATATCAGGATCCTTACGACGCAATGAAAAAAGCGATACTGTTTGCATCGTATCAGAGAGGCGAATACGGCTCCACTATGGGATTTCTCGGAGAGCGCGAACTAAATAACTTGTATTCGACGATTTATCCTCAATAATTACATTTATCGTATTACCAAAATTTATTCGAAATAATTTCTATGATATTTAGTTAAATAAATAAGGGCAAATTATGAAAAAATTATATTTATTAAGACACGCTAAATCCAGTTGGGACGACTCCTCTATTCCAGACCATGAAAGAGAATTAAACGATAGAGGTAGAAAAGAAGCCAAAAAAATGGGCGAGTACTTTTTGGAAAAGAACATTATTCCCGATTTGATAATTTGCTCTACCTCCAAGCGAACGCGCGAAACGTACAAATTGATTATTGAGAAAATAGATAAAAACATACAAACTATTTTTGAAGATAATATTTACGAAGCTTCTGTTTCAGACATATTCGATGCAATATCTAAGGTTTCCAAAGAAGTAAACTCTCTTTTGATAATCGGCCACAATCCGGGAATGGAATATATGGTAGAAAAGTTAACAAATATTCCGGGTATTATCGACAAATTTGGAACTTGTTCTTTAGCCGAGCTGGAAGTCGATATTCAAAAATGGAGCGATGTTCGCAAAACTTCCGCTAAATTAATTAATTTTATATCGCCAAAAACGCTTTAATCGCTACCATTCGATTATCATTCCGCCCCAACTCAAGCCGCCGCCGAAGCCCATCATAAGAACTTTATCGCCGTTTTTAATTTTTCCCGATCTTACCGCCTCGTCGGTCGCAATTGGGATAGATCCCGAAGAGGTATTCCCGACTTTATCAATATTTACTATAAACTTTTCTTTTGGTATATCCAGATATTTTGATACGGCGTCGATAATTCTTATATTTGCTTGATGCAGAACTACCCAATCTACCTCGTTTTTGTTTAATCCGGATTGTTCAATTAATTTTTTTGTAACTTCCGGGATTATTGAAAGAGTAAATTCATAAACTTTCTTACCGTCCATTTGAAAATAAAAATCGCTTTCCTCGTAGTTATCAAAATCTCTTCTGTCTCGAATAGGAAATTTCGCCCCCCCAGCCGGTATCTGTATCAAATTTGATCCCGATCCGTCCGCTCCAAAAATCGACGCCAAAAGATTGTTTTTTCCTTCGACTTTTTTCAGAAGTAACGCGCCCGCGCCGTCGCCGAAAATCACGCAGGTATTTCTATCTTTCCAGTTTAGAATTCTAGAATATGTATCCGCTCCGACGACCAGACAATTGTCGTACAAGCCGCATGAAAGCAAACTGAAAGCGTTGATAAGCGAGAACGTAAAACTCGTACAAACCGAATTTATATCAAAAGCCGGTATCTTTTTGCAACCAAGTTTAGACTGAATAACAGGCGCCGTCGATGGGATACGGGAGTCGGGCGTCGATGTTCCAAGAATTATTAGCTCTACATCTTCGGGATTCATATTTGCCATAGCTAGAGCTTTTTGGGCGGCTTTAGCCCCCAGATCGCTAGTCGATTCAGATTGATCGGCGATCCTTCTCTCGCTTATACCGGTCCTTTGCGTTATCCACTGATCGGTAGTATCGACAGTCTTCTCCAGGTCAAAATTAGTTACTATTTTCTCAGGGATATATGAACCTGTTCCAATAATTTTTATCATAAACTCTCCAAATATGACTATGTGGTCATTTTTGGATAATATCGAAATTTTCCAAATAAATCAAGTTTTTTTTATAATATTTTATACTACTTAGCTTCAAGTTTGGTTATATCCGCTTCAAAAATATTTTCCATTGACTTTATTAGCTCGTCTTTATTAGAAGCGTAGGCAATCCTCGCGCCAATTTCGTTGAGAGATTTAAAATAATATGAGTTCCCGAAATCAAAACCTATAAACGTTACTAATATAGAGTTGGTTATTATCGGATAATCTGTAGTCGATTTATTGTTTCTATTCGCGACAATGGCCTCCAATACGATATCGGGGCTTACGCCGTCTGAATTTTCTCCGTCGGTAATCGTTATCAAACTCTTAAAGATCGTCCCGGATTGAGCAAGAATTTCCGTTCCGACTGCCAAGGCCGAGCCGATTGCCGTCGCGCCTTCCGGATAAAAGTTTGATATATTCGACGTTAGCGCTTTTAATTGCTTAAAAATGACTTCGTTTACTTCCGTGAGATTATATAATACTTTTACGTCGTGGTTAAAAGTTATTATACCAATTTTCAACTTCAGGTTCTCTTTTTTGGCTTTTGCGTTATAAAATCCTTCCAAATAATCTACGATATTTCCGAGCGATTCGGCCGCAGACTTGTATTTTTCTTTCTCGACTACCCCCTTAGCGGAATTTTGGCCTGTCGCCGCGCCGCTCGGGAAATCTCCCATAGATCCGGAACAATCAACCGCAAGCACAACCGACAATCCCAAATCGTCGACCGAATTCATACCCTTTTGAAAACTATCTCCAAATTGCAATTGATATCTATTATCAATATAGACTTCTTTAATGGGAGCTTTTTTCGACGATTTTACCGAACAAACCGAAGCAAATACGATAAAAATAGCTACAATAACAATAACTAAACCGATATTTTGGTCGCTTTTTGCCATAAAAATCTCCTTTTACTCATTAATTGACGTATAAAAACTATTTACTTCATTATTTGTACTATCAATCGTTTTTATTTTTTTGTTTATCTCATCCAAACTTTCTTTTGAAGCAAAGTCTGAAGATATGTCGTCGGCCAATATGACGACGGTCTGAGCCTGTATAGACTCGAATGCGTTAAAAATATCCTCGTTAAGTTTTGCGTATTTACCTCGCGCGGATTTGAGTTTCTCTATTTTATCGCCTATACTGCTCATTTTTTTTGCTTTTTTGTTTAGAAAATTATCGATAAATTCGATCTTTACGCAATTTTGAGCGTATTTTTGAATCAGATCGTTAAGATTTAGATTTGTTATCTCATTAATCAAACTTTCTTTTAACGGATTCAAGTCTTTGCTTTGAGTAAATTTCTTTATCTCATCTCTTAATTTCATTAGTTCCTGAACTTTTCTCTCATATTTTGCCGATATTATCGGAAAATACTTGCTTTTCAACTGATTATCAGATATTTCTTCCATAATAGTAACGCTATAAAAAATATTCCACAAAAAATATATAGCAAGAGCCGTTATGGGAACAAATAAAAGAGTAAATATATTTAAAATATTAAACCCCAAAGCGACGTCAAATCCGAATAAAACGACAAAATACAATAAAGTAGTAATATAAGTCGCCGGTCTGGTCAATATTTGCAGAATTTTTCTTAGCATTTTTTACCTTTAATCTCAAGATTATCAATTTTTTCGCTGAAATAAGCTACCATGTCGAGAAAATCCCTTCTTCCTTGCGTTAATCTCGCAGGTTCGGAAGGCCGCTCCACATATTCGTCCAATAATATATCCCCTTTATGTATAATCCAAACTCTGTCTCCTAAAAATATCGCCTCCGGTATATCGTGCGTTACAAGAAACACCGTAACTTCCTGTTCGGGATTCAGAAAAAGAAGCTCAACCATCAGGTCTTGCATCTCCCATCTGATCTTCCTGTCAAGCGCGCCGAACGGTTCGTCCATAAGAATAATCTTCGTTTTCATACAAAGCGTGCGGGCTATCGCAACCCTCTGTTGCATCCCCCCCGATAATTGATGAGGATATTTATATTCGGCGCCGGTCAGATACATTTTATCGACCCAATGTTTCGCCTCCTCTCTGGCTACATTTTTTTTAATTTTCTTTATTTTGATCAGCGGGTAAGCGATATTATCAATAACGTTTAGAAAAGGAAAAGACGAATATTTCTGAAAAATCATCCCTCTGTCCATTCCCGGGCCTTCGATCTTATTTTCCATAAGAAACATTTCTCCGGTCGTAGGCTGTATCAGTCCGGCTATGAGTTTTAATATAGTAGACTTACCGCTTCCCGACGTGCCTAATACTGATATTATCTCCGACTTGCCCTCGATATCTTCTATACTGAAATTTAAATTCGGTATTACCAGATGATCGCCGAATTTTTTACTCACATTTTTTGCGGATAATATCGGAACGCCTCTTCTTTTTTCTTTATCCCGTTCAACGCTGATTTTTTGCAATCTGCCGAATATATCGGGATTGACGTTTGGTTCGATATAAATTTTATCTTTAATCGTAGCGTTATCCGTCATCTTTTGTCCCTCTCGTGTTTAAATAAAGCCCATCCCGATATCTTGAATATATATGAAAAAAAGAATGCAAAAAATATTATTATAAAAAATATGGCGTACATATCCGCTATCTGAAATCTTCTCTGTCTGGCAATAAACAACCATCCTATCCCGTTAATCGTCTCTCCTCCGCCCGAATTAATCATCTCTGCAAATATTATATACCCCCAACCGAGCCCGAATACCGCCGATAGATGCTTCCATACTCTTGGCAGAGCGGTTGGAATAATCACAAATAATATAGTCTTTATCTGCGAAAAACCGAGAGTGTACGCCGTATCCAGATAAAGATCGTCCACCTCGTCCATCTCCTTCATAACAAGTCCAACCAAAACAAATATCATCCCCAAAGTTAAAAATGCGATTTTCTGAAACTCGCCAATACCAAATATCGCCTGCGTTAACGGTATAAGCGCCGCGATAGGTATAAATGTGCCGATAACTATAGTAGGATTAATAAACGCCTTTGCTCTGGAACTTACGCTCATTAATACTCCGATTGGAAGAGCTAACGCTACAACCAACAGAAAAGAGACGATCTCCCTTTTTAAACTCATCCATACCGCGTAGAACAACGATTTCTTCCATATAAACCCTTCGGCTTTTGTGTCGCCCGTACCTTTTATAAGCGATGGAAATGTTTTGATAATATCTATGGGGTTTGGCAGTACATTTCTTGAAATAACTCTATTCTCGGTAGTTTTTGCCGAAGTTAAAGCAAACCATACGGAAAACAATAAAATAAAGGCCGATAATCCGTATAAAAACTTTTTTAAACCTGAAATTTCTTTTCTTATCCATATTTTCTTCTTCATATTTACCGCCTGAATACATTGTTTTTTATAATACCATACATTATCCCATATTAAAATAAAATTTAAAAAAAAATAAATTTATTATTATATTTTTTGCATTATTTGTAACAAATGCGTATAATGTCGGTAGTTATGAAAGAAAATTTTCAAAATTTACCAAACCTGCCTGTCATACCGAACTATGCGCTTATCGAGATTCTTCCTCAGAATAATTCAACCGCCGATCGGTTTATGTCAATTAATTATAGTTTTGCCGAGGTCTTTTTTGGGAAAATTTTAATCTGTTCAACGTCGTTAGGTATTTGTTATCTTGCGATCGTTAACGACGAAACCGCTTCGCTTTCCGAACTACAAGAGCGTTTCCCCGGCTCTTTGCTAATAAATAAAACCGACGAAATTCAACAATCGGCGCTAAAGTTTATTAATTGCGGTAAACGCGCGTCTGTAAAACTCCATATAAAAGGGACGGAATTTCAACTTTCGGTCTGGAACGAACTGTTAAATATCCCTTTTGGCTTCCTATCAAGTTACGGGGATATCGCAAAGAAAATCGGACGTCCCGGTTCTTCGCGGGCTATCGGTTCGGCGATCGGACAAAATCCGGTCGCGTACATTATACCTTGCCACAGAGTAATCAGAAAAAACGGCGATATCGGCGGTTACCGCTGGGGCGTACCGATAAAGAAAAAATTGATTGAATGTGAAATTTCCATAAAAAATAATAATTAACGCGAAATTAGATTTATTCTTTTTTACCTTTATGCAGAAGAATCATTTTTAAATTTATTAAATTTTCTTTATTTTACAGACAAAGAAACCTTCCATTATGTTAGATGGGAGTATTCGAAGACATTTTTTCATGTCTTTTGAGTATTTGTTATCTTTTACTTTTATAAATCCTTCCGTTACGCTATCCCCTTCAAGACGAGGTATATTTATTTTTTCTATTTCGATCTTAAAATCGCCGCTTTCTAAAATAGAATTTACTACTCCTTCATTCTCAACGTTGTTAATAGCGCAAGTCGAATAAACTACCGTTCCGCCGGGTTTCACCGAAGTCAAAGCGCTTCTTAACAATTTTTTCTGAAGATTAGAACATTTTTCCGACATATTTTTCTTCCAGTTGCCGTAACTGCTCCGATCGTATATGTTAAATCTCCCGTCCCCCGAGCAAGGCGCGTCTAACAGAACTCTGTCGTAATAATTTATTTTTTCAATGCAATATTTATTACCGTCGGCTTGCGCGACTATTGTATTAGTAACGCCTAATAGTTCAATATTGTGTTTTAGTCTTTCAATTCTTATAAATTCAGGCTCTACGGCGTCAATTGTCCCTGTATTACGCATTAGAGCGGCGATTTGAGTGGTTTTACTTCCGGGAGCGCTCGCCATATCCAAAATTTTCTCGTTTTGTTCCGCCCCCAACGCTATCGGAGGAAGCATGCTCGACAAGGTCTGTAAATAAATTTTACCGGATAACGCCAAATCGGTTTTTAATAGTTTAACTCCGTCTTCCTTTTCTAAAATAAATGCGTTATCGATAAAATTAATCTCTTGAAATTTGAATTTATTATTTCGTAAATAGTCCATTACTTCGCGTTTAGTAGACTTTAAAGTGTTGAGGCGAAATGTCGTACGTCTTTCTATCCTGAACGACTGTATGATCTTATCGTATTGAACGGGGGAAAACAACTCTTTAAAAACGGCGAGCGCGTCTCCGGGAATTAATTTATAAACGTCGTCTATTGGACGCATTATCCTTCGCCCCCCTTGCTACGATGAGAAAAGAACTAAACTGATCGACATTACTATCATACCGGCTATCAATCCCGATATAGCGATATGGTGTTGCCCATACTCCTCCGCCGTCGGAAGCAATTCGTCGAGCGAGATATATACCATTATCCCCGCGACGGCTGAAAATACTATCCCGAAAGCCGCGTCGTTCAGAAAACTTCTTAACAGAAAAAATCCGATTAATGCTCCGATTGGCTCTGAAAATCCCGATAAAACCGAGTATGACAGCGCTTTTTTTCTACTTTTAGTCGCGTAATATATCGGAACGGATACCGCTATCCCTTCGGGAATGTTGTGTATTGCGATAGCGATCGCGATACTGACTCCAAGCGTCGGATCTTTTATCGCCGCCATGAAAGTTGCAAGCCCTTCGGGAAAATTGTGTATGCCGATCGCAAGAGCCGAAAAAAGCCCCATTCGCATAAGTTTTTTACTGCCCTGACCGCTCATTTCTCCGTTGTGGACGTTTTTCAATTCGTGAGGGTTCTCGTAAGAAGGAACAAGTTTATCGATGAGGGCGATTATCGCGATTCCGCCGAAAAACGAGATAATTGTTATCCAATACCCAGGTTTAACGTCGTATATCGAAACTAAAGAAGTCTTTGCTTTAAAGAATATCTCTACTAAAGAAACGTAGATCATTACTCCGGCGGAGAAACCGAGCGACGCGGCTAAAAATTTAGGATTAAACTTTTTGGAGAAGAAAGCCATTAAACTTCCTATACCTGTCGATAATCCGGCAAATAACGTTACTCCAAAAGCAAATAATACCGAACTTGCGCTCATTACATAATTTTCCATTTTACTCTCCGGCCTATTGTATAAACTTTTTTCAAAATTTTGTCAAACCTGTTTTTAATTCGATTTTTTCTATTCCCCGTTTGACAAAATTTTTAATATCGATTATTATAAAAAAATGTTCAAATTTTTAAAGAGCGCTATCGCAAAAATCAGAAACACCAGTCAAAGAATTAAAATTATCGGTTCTATTTTTATTTTAAATTTTATTATTTGCGCCGTATTGGTCTATTTTTCACACTTGATGCTAACGTCGAAAACTTATCAAAGTATAAAAGACTCTGCTTTAAAAATTTCTTACTTGACTTCGTTAATAATCGATTCGGAAAATTTTGAAAAACTAATCGACGCGATGAAAAACGATTTGTCATTAGAAGAAATTAAGAACATAGAACAATCCAAAGATTACATGGCTATTTACAATCAGATTAACAAAGTAAGAGATAATTATAAGGATTTGATAAAGTATATCTATACTTTAATAGACGGCTCAAACGACGGACGCTTACGGTTCGTTGTAGACGGAGACGCGCTGAATTATATTGAAGAGACAGACTTGAACAACCTAGAATATTCCCATTTTTCAAAAGAATATTTAGTTGAAGAGTTTCCTACTATGTTAAAAGCTTATAATGAACAAAAAAATCTTGTAGAAGAGAATTTTACTTACGATAAAGAGTTCAATATTTATACTATATCGAGTTACGCTCCGATTTTCAATGAAACCGGAAAATTTTTAGGAATTATCGGGGTAGATATTGAGGATAAATACTTATCAGGTTTATTAGCCAAAAACCTAGTCAAATTAATTACAATTTCATTGATACTAATATTCGTCTCCTTTTTATTTTCAATCTTATTAGGAAGAATTTTTACCGTTAATATCAATAGACTTATAAATTCCATCGAAAATTTTAAAAAAGATTTCAGCGTCAGGAATAAATCGTCGAGCAAAGACGAATTGGGTAAACTTAGCTCAAGTTTTAATGAAATGGCCGAAGCTATACAAAATTACAGCTCTAATCTTGAAGAATCGGTAAAAAAAAGAACGGAATTGCTAGACGAGATCATTTACGCTGTCGGAGCTATAGTAATAGTACTTGAAACCGGCGGAAAAATAATGAAATTTAATCGTAAATGCGAAGAAATAACCGGTTTCAAAGAAAAAGAAGTAGTAGGTAAGTCAATATGGGATTTTCTAAAGCCTAATAAAGAAGAATCCGACATGAACGACGTTTTTGAAATACTCCTAAACACTATCCTTACAAGCAGTTTTGAGAGCCCGTTAATTACCGGGGACGGTAAAGAAATCTACGTTTTATGGAATAACACCGCAATTAAAGACAAAAACGATAAGATAATTTGGACCATAGGAACGGGCGTAGATATTACCGAAAGAGTAAAAGCGGAAGAAGAGATTAAAACGCTTAACGAAGATCTTGAGAAAAGAGTGGCCGAAAGAACAAGACAATTGGGAGAGGTGGTTTCGGAGTTACAAGAGACTCTGTCCGCTTTAAAAAGCGCTCAAAATCAACTGATACAGTCGGAGAAAATGGCTTCGCTCGGTTCGTTAGTCGCAGGCGTATCGCACGAGATTAATACTCCCGTCGGAATAGGAATAACGGCGGCGACGTATCTTGATTGTCAAACTAAAGAATTTTTAAATTTATACAAAAATAACCAAATGAAAAAATCCGACTTGGATAAATTAATGTCTATAATCGGCGAATCTGTTCCAATAATATTATCAAATTTGACCAGAGCGGCCGAATTAACGCAAAGTTTTAAAAAAGTCGCCGTAGACCAATCCAACGAAGAAAAAAGAGCGTTTAAGATTATGGAATATACAAACGAAATTCTAATAAGTTTAAAACCAAAAATAAAAAAAACAAAAATAAAAATTATAGTCGAGCGCCAAGAAGATTTTGAAGTAGATAACTATCCCGGAGCCTTTTCTCAAATACTTACAAATTTGATAATGAACTCGCTAATTCACGCATTTGAACCCGAAAAGGAAGGGATTATTAAGATTGCGATATGGAAAGAAAATGAGCTCGCTAATATAATTTTTTCCGATAACGGTTCGGGAATTTCTAAAGAAAATATAAAAAAGATTTTCGAACCGTTTTTTACTACAAAAAGAGGGCATGGGGGAACAGGGCTGGGATTACATATAGTTTTCAACATTATTAACCGTCAAATGCTTGGGACTATCGAGTGTGAAAGCGAGATCGGAGTTGGAACAAAATTTATAATTAAATTCCCGATTATGATATAGCGGTATCACTCAAAGATATCGACTTCAACCCCTTTGATTACTTTTGTCGAAATATTAACGTTTTTCCGTGATAAGTTTTTTTCCAGAAGAGTATCTAGTTTTTTATCTATAGTTTTATTAAAATTATCGATTTTTTTAACGAATTCGTCGTCTATCGGCGGAAACTCCATAATATCTTCTAATCCGCTAAAATCCCGAGCGGGATACAACTCGTTTTTATTATATCCTGATTCGGTTTTTGGATAAGTATTGCGGTCGTTAGTAAAACTTTCGCTATAGTCTGAAAAACTATCCTTATCTAACTCGTCTTCTATATCGGCAAGATCGTCGATCCCGTCAAAATCTGTCAGCTCGTCGGGCAACTTAGACAACTCTTCAAGTTCGCCTTC
>JAGOCL010000458.1 GCA_017998755.1 Spirochaetota bacterium
TGTTTCCAAATATAATTTTAACTTCATACATTAATAATAACACTTTTTGAGATATAAATCAAACAAAAAAAATCCGCAAGGATGCGGATGCGGATTCAAAAAATCTTTGACTCGACTTTTCCGATAATAATCTATGTTCGTCGTTTATTTTTCTTGACCAGCATCCTTGTAATTTATATTTTAACGGCTTCGGTTTTCCTATACCTGAAAATGGTTCTCGCTGAATATCTTTTATTAATTCATTTATTCTTCTCAATATCCTTTTATCTATATTTTGCCAATATAAGTAATCTTCCCAAGATTCGTCTGTAAATATCAATTTCATTCTTCAATTAATTCCTTTTCAAAACTATTTTTTGATCTGGCTTTCTGAAGCGACGATAATAATCTTTCCTCATTTTTTTTTGAAGATAACAAATAATTTGTCTCAGTTAAAGAGTTATAATCGTCTAAGGAAATAACGACTAAATTCTCATTATTTTTTCTTGTTATAATTAACGGATCGCGATTTAAAAACACCTCGTCCAAATAGCTCTTTAAATTTTTTCTAATATCAGAATAAGACGCAACTTGCATAAAAAACTCCAAATTAAAATTTATATTGTACAATATATAGTACAAATAATAGAATAAAAAGTCAATATTTTTACAATTTGTCTCAAGGAAAAAAAGAAAAGAGTTATAATGACTTTATTGAAAACAAAGGAACCCCCGCTTCCTAATTATTTGATTAGCGCCAATTTAGTATATTCAAAACGGGAATTCCCATTTTTTTATGTTTCCATTCTTATAATTTTCTTGTGCTTCATTTGCTCTTGAAAATTTCATTCCTCTTTGATTCTAATAATTGTTTTTCTAATAAATTAAGTGTATAAATTTTATCTTCAATTGATAATTCCTGAAATTCTGTAACCATATCATTAATAATTGTCGTTTCTATAATAATGCTCCATATTCTTTATTTTAATATCAAATATTAAAATAACTAAATTTTACTTAAAAAATCAAGCCGTTTGAAGAAATTAGCCAATAGAACCCGAATTCGCGTCCCTAATGTATATGAGGGGAATTCAGGTTCTTTTGGCTATTGGCTACTTCTCGCCTTCTATCTATTTTATATATTTATTCGTTTTTTTCTTTAATAGATAAATTGTTAAATGGTTATCTGATAACCTACGGTTATCAAAAAGCCCGAACAGCTCGGACGCGCAGAACGAAATTCTTATTGTTGTCGCTCTGCTCCCCATCACCGAAATACTTACCCCATGCACTACCGACATAGCACTCTGACGATGACCAGTAACTGCTAAAAACAAAACCGCCAATTCCTTCTAGATACAAATTTGTATAAATAAGATTTAACTCGTCTCTTGACGGTAAGAACCAGTCGTCATAGCCGCCGTAAACCAGGTCTAAACATAGTTTTGCCGCATAATCAGTTATGTCCTCATACGGCTCTGATGCGCCAAACTGAGTTACAATATCGATAGTGTTCTGCTCGCCCGATCCTATTGCAGTTCCGTCCGCTCCGTTCACGATTGCCCCATATCCTCCCCAGACTTGACTTGACCACTCTGTCGATACCGGAGCCGCTTCAAGATAACGCCAGCCGTCGGATACATATCCTTTATCATAGAAAACATACCCTCCGGCAGAGCCCTGTATCGTAGTTGACGTCGTCGTTGTCGCCTCGAGCGTCGTTGTTGACACATATGTGGTCGTCGTAGTCGGAGCGACGGTCGTTGTTGACACATATGCGCTTTTTAATCCTCTCAACTCCTCTTCGAGTTTGGGGATGTCGATGTAACCGGTACAAGTCATAGATATAGCTAATATTATCATTATTATTAATAATTTTATTGTTTTCATACGATCTCCTCGAGTTAATTATATTATATATTTTGAGAAAGTCAATTTTAATTTCTTTGTAAAAAAAGGGGGCGACGGCGAACTTTTAACTGATTATTGAGCGTATTTTAGTAAGTTTGAATTATTATGTTGAATATCAGTTGTTTTTTATCTGTAATTCTAAACGTATGCGTCCATTTTTTATTCTTTTGAAATAATTAAATTAGCGCTCTAATAATATTTTGTTTTTTTCCGAATATTAATAAAAAGCCAAATTGAGAAAATATGAACAAAATATTAATACTATCTATAATACTGTCCCTATTTTGTAGTTGCGCGTCGAAAGAGAATATTATCGAAGAAACTACAACAACATATGTGTCAACCTCTACAACTACTACCTTGACGATAGAAACGACAACAACATATGTGTCAACTTCTACCTCTACCACGACTTCCACTTCGACAACGACGACTACGACGACGACAATAAGGACGGGATTTAGATACGACGTCCCCGAGGATATGGAAGAATCCCCAAATGAAGCGCGCTCGTATAAATATGATAATATGATTGTAGAAAAAGGAACTTCCGCTTTTACAAGCCCTTTTATCATTGCGATCAGACATAACGACGATTATCCGAACGCAAAATTAAAAGATTTTGCCGAATTTGATCAAGAAGTCTTAAAAAATCAGGTTAAAATCAGATACGATGAAAATTGGAAGCCGTTTGGATTTGAGGATAAAAAAATCGAATTCATCTCATATCAATTTGCTTACAGTTACGGTAAAAACAACATCTTTCAACGATCTGTTTATCTGAAATGCGATAGCAGAGTCTATATAATATCGATGAGCGGCAAATACAAAGGGCTAATCGTCAATAATAAA
>JAGOCL010000459.1 GCA_017998755.1 Spirochaetota bacterium
TCCTTACTCCTCCGATTCTGAAAGAATAATCGGGGGCTTTCTGTTTTTGTTCTATTTGAATTTTATCTTCTCTGACTACTTCCCGATATTGTTCCGAATATCCTTGAAGATTCCTAACATCCCAATCTAAAAGTTCAAAAAACTTATCAATAAAATCGACTCTTGTATTTGCTTCATCGTAAATACTGCTTTTATACTGTTTAATGTTTGACTGAAATTGATTAACAAGTTCTATTAATTTCTCTTTCTTTTCGTTAATATCCAAAATGGGCTTCCCGATTTTTTATTATTGTTTATTTCTAAACGAAAAAAGAGAAAAAGTCAACGATCCTTTTCATCCACAATTTTTATCTCTTAAGCTTTTCCCTCCGTAAAAGAGGGGCAGTTGTATTTCAAGTCGCCGAATCCGACGTTTTGGTTTATAAATTTACAGAAATAAGGCGAAGGGGCGTTTGGATCGGAATTTTCTACGAAATTTGAGCAGGCGAGGCACATACTGACGTATCCTATTTTTCCCCTGCTATGCAAAATTTTGATTAATTTCATCAGGAATTTATTCACGACTGTTTTTTCTTCTTCAGGAAAGATACTTATTATTTCAAGTAAAATGTCGTTTTTTTGATATATCTCTTCGAGAATAGCCCGCCCTTCTTGCGTTAGCGTCAGAAAAAATCCCCTCGAATCGTTTGAGTTTTCAACTTTTTCAAGAATTCCTTTTTCAATCAAGTTTTTAACGGAATCGCTTACGGTTGATTTTTTTAAAGAGAATTCTGCGGCTAGCGAAGTAACGGATCTTGTCTCTATTGGATTGGAGTTGACGTATTCGATAATTTGAGCTTGGATAGGGCTTATTTGCCGGCTCTTAGTAACGTCCCACGAGAGAAGTCTGTTTATCTGGCAGAATTTTTCTAAGCCGGTTAAGATTTTTTCGTCTAAATTGGTATCGGTCATATATAAGAAAATATCTGATTAATCTATTGTAGTCAAATAATTTGCGCTTTTAAATATTGGATATTTATATTGAATTTTTTAAAATTAAATTTTAGATTGATCGATATGAAAATTTATTTTTTAAAAATTACTTCGCTTATTTTACTGATATTATCAATTTTGGGCATAATTTTCTCAGAAAGTCTTTTTATACAGTTTATCGCTATAAGTTTAGTATCGATTTTATCGTATTTTACCGTTTATTATATAATTGTTATGATTAGGAACAGAATAGCTCCGATAGAGATCGCCGCATTGTACGACGGGGAGACCTATCCTTTGCAACCGGCGGAGTTTCGAGTTGAAATCAAAAACGAGATCGCGGTTTTTCCCGGAGTCGATTCGTATATATCTTACACCGTTTATGAAAACGGGAATTCCCAAAACAAGACGACGGCTAATCTTACCCGAATTGAAAAAAATATATATAAATTTGATACAATTTTTGACAGACACGGGAAATTTGTATTGAAAGAATTCGCAGTTAAATTTCGTGATATTTTCGGATTGACCGAACTCGACGTTAAAACGTCTTGCGCAAAAACCGTTTGCGTACAACCGTTTTTCTCAGACGAGATAAAGATTCCTATATTTACCGATAACGGCGGAGACGTAGCCATTAGAAAAACGGCTAAAGAGAACTCTACCGACTTTTTCGAGAACAGGAAGTATTTTCCGGGAGACGATCCGAGACGGATCAATTGGAAAGTTTTTGCGCGCTTTAACGAACTCCAAATAAGGGAGGTTGAGAAGATTCCGCCTAAAATCGGGGAGATATTCGTAATATTTGCCCCTTTTTCAGATAACGCTTACGAATATGAGCAAACGTCGTCGCTTTTTCTCGCTATGACAAATTATTTGATATTAAACAATTTTGTCGTTAAAGCCGTATCGAGCTCTTCGAAAGAGGTAAAGGAGATAAAAAAGTACGACGACAAAGCGATCCGCGAGATAACGGATAATTCTAATCGTAAACTTGAGAATATTAATATACCGGCCGATTCGAAGTCGATTATATTTGCATCGTTTGCCGAATATTCGCGAATAATAAAAGATTATAATTTGAACGGTTCTTCTGCGTTCGTTTCATATTTTGTAAATCCTCTGGCCGGCGCGAAAAAAAAGGACTATATTTTTAAAATATTAGCCAGAGACAATATCTTAATGGAACTTTTGTTTAGAAGAAAGATCGTCAAAGCTCAATTGAAGGAAGATATTCTCTTGGAAGAGATAAAACAATTGTCGTATAAAAAAAATGTCGAATTAGAAATATATAGAGGTAGCGATGAAATATACAGAAACGCCAACGCTGAAAAATAATCTCCTGTATTTTGCGACGACGACGGCGCTTTACTCTCTTCTTTTTTATCTGTTGTCGATAAAGTTGAAAGATTTCTACAATCCATATATCGGTATAGCGGCTCTGGCGGCGTCGGTTTTGATTGATTATTGGTTGTCGGAGAAAAAAGCGAGAATATTTGTCAGGTTTATTTCGGTAATATTGATTATAATAATAATAAATTCTTTAGTTTCATTATTGTCGTATTTGGCGTCTCCTGAGGATAGATTGAATATTTTTGATAAAATACCTTACGTTTTTAGAAGGGATTTTCTTTTATCATCAGTTTTTATCGTTTTTTACTTTTTTTTCGACGGTTCGAGAGTAAGAAAGGTAAATAAGATATTTTATTTTTTATCTACCGCTATTGTTATTACGCTCTATTTCTTTGTATTTCGATA
>JAGOCL010000460.1 GCA_017998755.1 Spirochaetota bacterium
TTCATATTCCCCGAAGATAAGCGGTAATAGCGCGAGTTTTTTAGGAGAATATGAAAAAAATCGAAGCGCGGTAGTCTCAAACAACGGTCAATTTGCGCTATTTGGCGCTGATTGGGATATTTATTGTCTTGACGGCTCCGGGAATCTTCTCTGGGAAAAACCGGTTCCAGGTATGGCTTGCGCTGTGAATATCTCCGGCGACGACAAACTCGTTGTTGCAACGCTTGACGACGGGACTATCAGGTGGTATAACGCAACAACAGGCAGAGAGCTACTTGCATTGTTTGTTCATTCCGCTACGAAGAGGTGGGTTATGTGGACGCCTGAGGGCTATTTTGACCATTCGCCGGGCGGCGAGCAACTTGTAGGTTTTCATATTAATAGGGGGTATGATAAAGAAGCGGTTTTTCTTCCGGTCGACAAATTTTACGATACCTACTACCGTCCCGATATCATACTCGCATCGATAGAGGGTAAGGATATTTCAACAATTGCTAAAAATGATATAAATAAGGGGATCAAACTCCCGCCGGAGATAACTATTATTACAAAAACAGTCGTCGACGGTAGCGAGAGAGGTCTTAAATTAACCCAGAAAAAGGCGGATTTTACTTTTGATTACGATAATATCGCCGCCGACCTCAAGGCTGTCGATCAGGGCGGCGGTATAAAGCGAATTAGATTTTATCTCAACGACAAGATGATCGTCGAAGACGATAATATAACTATAAAATCGGGGGTTTTTGAGCGTAGCTATCAGATAACTCTACAATCGGGATTTAATGTCCTTAAAGCAGTTGGATACTCTGAAGACGGCACAGAAAGTAACGGCTTTGTCATAACCTATCAGGTCAATAAGAAGGTCGTCGATAAACCGAATATGTATATCGTCGGTATCGGTATAAATAAATATAAAAATAGCCAGTATAATCTCGAGTACTGTATTCCCGATGTCGATGGGTTTATTAGCGCAATAAGTCCCAAATCGCAAAAACTTTTTAATAACGTGATTGTTTCAAAAATATATGACAATGAAGCAAACAAAGCAAATATTCTTGCTCAATTTAACGACTTAAAATCAAAAATAAAACCCGAAGATGTTTTTATTATGTATTATTCGGGACATGGAGTTGCGCTTGCTATCGACGATGTCAATACAGAGTTTTTTTATGTTCTTCACAATGTCGTTCAGATGACAAATCTCAATTTTGCTAATAAAGAGGCAATTTCTGGAACAGAATTAAGAGGTCTATTAAAAGATATTAAAGCGACAAAACAGGTTGTTTTTGTCGACGCTTGTAACTCCGGGGCTTTTACAGATCTGTTTGCTATGAAAGGCGCCGCCGAGGAGAACGCTCTGGCAAAACTATCAAAAGCGTCTGGAACTGTTATATTTGCCTCGACAAACGCAGACCAATTTGCAACAGAATTCCATGTTCTCGGGCATGGTATTTTTACCTATACGCTACTTGACGGTTTACTGGACAATAAGGCGGCTAAGTCAAACGGGCAGATTACTGTTTCGAGCCTAAACGACTTTTTATACGAACAGTTTCCGGTTTTTACCAAAAAGTATAAAGGCTCTGAGCAATACCCGAAAACGTTTATATTCGGACAGGACTTCCCGATAGGGATTAAATAAAGATCTCGCCTTCTCCCGCTTGATTTCCCCTCTATAGTTGTCAAGAGAGGGGAAATAACATAAGGTAAGCGCTCTTAAAATTTTAAGGAATCGGGGCGAGTAAAGAATTTTCAAGATAGCGAGAGAACTTAATCAATCTTGAAATTTGTAATCATCCCAAAATGGTCTGATACTCTTCCGGCCGGATAGTATTCTCCTTCCCTGAAAATAAATTGAGACGTTGTGGGTTTAATGTTTCTCTCAAATAGATAGAAAATATAGTCGATTCTTTTTCCGCCTATCATAGAGTTGTCAAGATATCCGGTTGGATTTGTCAGGTAGTATGAATCGCCAAATAAATTTTTATTTTCCGGCGAGATTGTTTGAAAGTATCCTTCGTCGGTTGGATTCATATTGAAATCGCCGCCTATCAAAGTAATTTGATTTTTATCGGTTGATTTCTCATCGACAAACTGAATAAATTTTTCAATTTGTTGTTTTTGAGGTTTATATTTTTCAGTATTATAACTTAGATGAACGGAAAATAGATTAAATATTCTATCGTATTTATCTTTTATTTTGAGATAGACAACTTTTCTTGAATCTATAACCGTTCTGCTTGACGACGAGGAGACATATCTGACTTCCGATTCAAGTACTGCGTCTTTAGTTAATATCGCTACCCCTTCTTCCCAGATATTCCAACCGTAATGAGCCCAACTCCAGAGGAATTTGTAAGATTTCCCATATTTTTCATTTAACTCTTTTGTTATAATATAGGCCGCATTATCGGCTTTTATTTCATCGCTTCCTTCTATTGTATAAGGGGACGTTTCGAGAAGAGAATCTTTGTTTTGCCCGCATTCTTGGAGAAAAACGACGTCGGCGTCGATAAAATTGATCGTTTCCGCTACTTTTAAGAGTTTTTCATGGGATTCGGTTTCCTGATAAGTGTGTAAGTTTACGGTAATTGAAGTAACGTTATCTTTAGATTTTGGCGCGCCCGGATCAAAATTAAATAAAACGCCGTTTTTAACCCAGATTTCATTAGCGGAGGTTTTATAATAGAAAAGATGATTTTTGTGTATTTTCTCATTACCTGAGTA
>JAGOCL010000461.1 GCA_017998755.1 Spirochaetota bacterium
GGAAAAGGAAATTAAAGAAAGCGAAGCAAGGTTTAAAGCGCTTCACGACGCGTCGTTTGGAGGAATCGCTATTCACGAAAACGGTATCATTATCGACTGCAATCAGGGTTTAGCCGAATTATCAGGACACTCAAAAAACGAACTTATAGGAATGAACGGATTGGAGTTTATTTTACCGGAATATCGCGACATGGTTATCCAAAAAAATTTAAGCGGAACAGAAACTCCTTATCAAGCGGTAGGATTAACAAAAAACGGCGATAAGAGAATTGTTAGGATACAAGGTAAAAATATTCCGTATAAAGGTAAAATTGTCAGAGCGACTGAATTTAGAGATATTACTAAAGATATTGAATCTGAGAAAAAGTTAAAAGAAACAAAAGATTATCTTGAGAATCTCATTAATTATGCTAACGCCCCGATAATAGTTTGGGATGACGATCTGATAATTTCTAAATTTAACAATGCGTTTGAAAGATTAACCGGAAGGAAATCGATAAACGTAATTGGTAAAAAAATTGATTTGCTATTTCCAAAAGAAAAAATTGATAAATCTATGGAATTAATAAAAGATACTTATCTGGGAGAAAGATGGGAAAGCGTAGAAATAGATATTGAGAATATCGACGGAGATATTAAAACCGTATTGTGGAACTCGGCTAATATTTACGATTCGCATGATAAGCTTATCGCTACAATTGCGCAAGGAAACGACATAACCGAACGTAAAATTATAGAAAATGAAATATTAAAAGCTAAAGAAGAGGCGGAGATAGCGAATAAAGCTAAATCGCAGTTTTTGGCTAATATGAGTCACGAGATACGAACGCCTCTTAACGGGGTTATCGGTTTTATCGATTTATTGAAAGAAACCGAACTATCCGGCGAACAAAAAGAGTATATAGAAGACGTAAAATCTTCCGCAGAATTACTTTTAGAAATCATAAACGATATATTAGACTTTTCAAAAATTGAAGCCGGTAAATTAGAGTTAGACGAGATCAAAACCGATATCGTAAATCTTTTAAATCAGACAATTTCGATAGTAAAAAATAGCGCGGCTAAAAAGGGCTTGGAGCTTAAATTAAATATTCAGCCGGATATTCCAAATTTTATAATTATCGATCCTATCAGGTTAAAACAGATTCTTGTCAATTTATTATCAAACGCTATTAAATTTACAGGGATAGGAGGAGCCGAGTTATCTTTGGACTATCGCTCAAAAAATACTGAAAATCAAATCGGGTTATGGACGTTTAGCGTAAGCGATACCGGAATCGGCGTCGACGACGAGCAAAAAAGCAAACTTTTCAAAGCTTTCTCGCAAGCGGATTCTTCGACGACGAGAAAATTCGGAGGAACCGGGTTGGGACTTGCAATTTCCTACAATCTTGTAAAAAAAATGGGGGGAGAGCTAGAACTGACTTCGGAAATAAATAAAGGATCGGTATTTAGTTTTACCGTCGAAAGAAAATATTATTTTGACAAAGAAGAAAATATTCGGAAAGACGAAAGGCGTCATTATTATTCGAAAGGGATAACTCCAAAAATAGTTGTCGTTGAGGACGTAAATATTAATATGAAATTGGTCAAAGTTATTATTTCAAAAATATTACCCAACTCCGTAGTTATAGAAGCCGTAAACGGTAAAGAAGCCGTCGAAAAAATTATAGAACATAAGCCGGATTTGGTATTTATGGATATACAGATGCCGGTTATGGACGGTTATACCGCAACAAAAGAGATTCGAGATTATGAAAAAGATAAAAACGTCCATACGACAATTGTCGCTCTCACCGCAACGGCTTTATTGGAAGAAAGAGAAAAGTGTTTTGCTAACGGGATGGACGATTACATTACAAAGCCGGTTAACGCTCAGACTATATCGGATATATTTGATAAGTATTTATCCGATTTTAGTAAAGCGTTACCGGCGAACAATTAAGAGATAATATGAGTAGAATTAAATTATTAAGCGAAGACGTTTATTCTAAGATAGCCGCGGGCGAAGTGATAGACAGACCCGCCGCCGTCGTTAGAGAATTAATTGATAACTCCATAGACGCCGGCGCTAAAGAGATAGTAGTAAACGTTGTAAACGCCGGTATGGACTTTATCGCCGTTTCGGACGACGGGATGGGGATAGATAAAGAGGACTTAAAGTTATCTTTAACGGAACACGCAACGAGTAAAATACGAACCGTGGACGATATATTTGCGGTGAAGTCGATGGGATTCCGGGGAGAAGCGTTGTATTCCATCGAAAGAATTTCGAAGATTACGATTTTTTCTAATACAGACGAAACCGGTCAATCTATCGGGTATAAAATATCAAACGACGATTACAAAATAGAGCCTATTGCGTTTAAAAAGGGTACAAAAGTAAAGGTTACAGATTTGTTCTATAACCTACCGGCAAGAAAGAATTTTATAAAATCTAAAATTATCGAACTTAACGCTATAAAAAAGATTGTTATTGATAAAATTTTATCTAATCTCAACGTTTCTTTCGCATTTTACAGCGACGAAAAGATTGTTTTTCGATCGGACGGTAAAGGGGATTTCAAATCGGCTTTTTTCGACGTATTTGGAATTGAAGAACGGTTTGAGATAAAATCTAAGAGCGCGACAATTGACGACAAGACGTCGATGCGTATTTATTACTCCGACGCTAACGTTTTCTTTTCATCGAGAAAATATCAGGGGTTGTCCGTGAATAACA
>JAGOCL010000462.1 GCA_017998755.1 Spirochaetota bacterium
GCGTCGATTTTTCGAAAGTCAATTACCCGGGAGAATATTCACTAAGAATCGACGTAGGCCTGCCAAAAAATATAACGCTAAATCAAATTAAACCTGAAGTAATCAAAGTCAAAGTGGAACAGAAATAATCCTTATTAACAGACTATATTTCTTCAAATAATTTGTCAATTTCAGAAATATATTTTTCCCGACGAAATCCATCGGAATAAATCAGATTTTTTTGCGCTACTGTAATTAATTCTTCCGGATTATTAATGCAATAAGATAAGGCGTTTTTAATCGAACTTATAGATTTTTTTTCAATTAATTTACCGTTTATACCATCTTTAAAAATATCGCATATACCGCCCTGATCGGTTGTAATAACGTATAGACCGGACGCATACGCTTCGAGTATCGATATAGGTTGCCCCTCGATATGGTAGTAAGTCGGTAATATTAAAATATGCGAACTATGAAACAACTTTTTCTTATCCTCGCTTTTGACCGTTCCAAGGTAAGAGATGTTTTTTTCAGATTTAATATTCTCGAAAAAGTTGTTCTTTATATATTCAGATTCAAAATCTCCGGCAAAATCCAAAACAACCTTTTCTTTTATACCGTAATCAAGTTCTTTATAGCCCGCTATCAGTTCTCCGAAACCTTTTTCGGTCATAATATTTGACAAATATAGAGCGCGAACTATTGATTGAGCTCTCCACTTTTCGATAAACTTTTCTTGGGATATTTTAAGATAGTCTTCGTAAAAATTATTAACGACTTTAATATTACCTTCATTAATAACCGGAGTCAAACATTTCCTGAGAGAATCGCCTAAAACAACTCCAAAAGCTATATTTTGAAATAACGCTTTATTTAGAAACTTTATAATATTCCATGATTTATCGTATAATTTATCAAAATAACCTCCGTGAAGATGTACGACGGTTCTTTTTCTAAGTTTTCCGCCCAACAAAAACAAAAAAAGAATATCTTTTAAATTGCCAAAACGAGATTGAGTTATCGTAAAGTACGCCATATCGACTTTTTTACGAAACTTAAGAATTTTTAAAACCATTTTTACTATAAATATAACGCCGCTTAGAGAGAGCTTCGATTTATTTAGAGCGTCTTTTCTTGAATAATTAATTGTCTCGATATTGTATTTATCTTTTATCCCTTCGTATAAAACCTGCGAAGCCAACGACTGACCGGTAAGAGGCGGAGGCGCCGGCGCTATGAAGATAATATTTTTCATTTTATCCCTACTACAGCGCAAGACGGCGAAAATAAAGAGGGGAGTATATTATGCGCCCTTCCAAGCCGTCCAAAACCGTATCGTTTAATATTGGTAATACCGTATCTGCTATAAAGTTTCTCTAACATCGAGAAAGTAAAATAATGGATATGTCCGCCGTCGAAAACTTCCGTTCCGTCGTTAAAACCAAATCCCTCGTCCGAAGCTGAAGTCGAAGGAAATTTTCCAAATAATAAAGTAAACCGTCTCCGAATATCGGCGATATTCGGCGTTATTGTGATTAACTTACCGCCCTTCTTTAAAATACGGGTCATTTCTTTGAAAGCGCTAAAAACGTCGGATATATGTTCAATTACGTCTGAAGAAACCACCACGTCGAAAAACTCGTCGGGGAAATTTGCGCTTTCGACGGTAGTCTGCGTTATTTCAAAGTTATTATCTTTTAAAAGTTCTCTCGCTTTCTCGACTCTAGTTTTATTAATTTCTACGCCGTATAGTTTATCAAAATTATCTTTCATCTTATATAATAAATTTCCGTAACCGCACCCGACGTCGAGAACTTTCTCTCCCCTCCCCGCCAGGTAATAAGCCGCCTCTATTCTATTTTTAGGATATTTCATTTCGAGCTCCAATTATTCCTTATACGCCGCGCCTATACCGGCTCCGGGATACCAATGATTTAACGGTTCCTCTTTAAAAAATAAATATTTGAATCCGTTTTCATTTGCAAAATTATATAATTTATCGGTACAATGCGCGTTATCCGATATAATCAGAAAATTATCGGACAACTTCTCTTTAATCGTCAAATACTCGTTATATTCATATTGGCTCGAATGGTCGCTGTCGTTAATAAACAAATCGATACAAGCGTCCAATTTCTTCAAAGAATTAATCGAATCGCCGTAAAGAATCTTCCCATAATCGGAATATGGCGGTTTTAATAGGAAACCGGCGTCTGGATTGATATCAGTTCCGTAATAATACCCCTCGAAACCTTCCGCTTTATTCCTCATTAAAGCGCTTGTTAAAACGCAAGATCCAAGTCCTTTATCGATACCCGTTTCTACGACGACCTTTGGTTTCATCGCCCGAACAAAGATATACCAACCGATTCTTCTACCGTATTTAGCGGTTTTATCGGATATGTTTTTAAATTCGCTATTAATTATAGCGTTTTCAATATGTTTTAGCAACTCGTTATCGTTTTCTATTTCAAACAAATATTTCTCTAAAGTTTTTATATCGATTTTAGTAATAACATTAATAAACGACAGAAGGTATTTTTTGTTTAAATAGGTTAAATCGTAAGTAAAATTTGTTATCTCTTTGGAATGAAAAATGAAGTTTCTTACGCTTTTTTTAAGACTTCTAATATATCGCTTAGGCCCAATTAATCTAAATGGAATTAAAATAATTCTCCCAATATAACTACCAAATAAGACTTTCTTTAGTTTTTCTTTCATACCATCT
>JAGOCL010000463.1 GCA_017998755.1 Spirochaetota bacterium
TCTCATTATTGTCCCGGGTGTTCTCACGGGTTGGTTCACAAAATGCTGGCGGAGATTATTGAAGAATTTGGTATTCAAAAAAAGACGATTTTTGTCGCTCCTGTCGGATGCGCAGTATTGTTATACGACTATATAAATTGCGATACGATAGAGGCGGCTCACGGTAGAGCTCCGGCGTCGGCGACTGGCATTAAAAGAAGTAATCCGGATAATATCGTTATCGCTTATCAGGGAGACGGCGATCTTCTGGCTATCGGTATGGCCGAAACAATACACGCCGCGAACAGAGGCGAGAATATTACTGTTATATTTGTAAATAACGCTATATACGGGATGACGGGCGGGCAGATGGCGCCGACGACTCTGGTTGGACAAAAAACTTTAACCACTCCTCAAGGCAGGGATCCGTCAAAGGAAGGATATCCTATCGGAGCTTGCGAATTGTTAAATACTCTGACCGCTCCATATTTTATTGAGAGGTGTAAAGTTAATAACGCTAAAACCGCCATATATACTAAAAAAATTTTAAAAAAAGCTATAACAAATCAGATGAATAACAAAGGTTACTCGTTTGTTGAAATTTTATCAAATTGTAACACTAACTGGGGTATGACTCCGTTGGACGCGAATAAATGGATAGACGATAACGTTGAAAAGATATTCCCCGTTAAAAACTTCAGAGACAGAGACGCGAATATATAACTATCAGAGGAGTTTAGATGTTAAATAAAATAGTATTAGCGGGATTTGGGGGGCAAGGAATAATAATTGCCGGCAAACTATTAGCTATTTCTGCGATGAATGAAAATAAAGAAACTACGCATTTCCCCTCGTACGGAGCGGAAATGAGAGGCGGAACTTGCTCTTGTTCCGTAGTAGTTGGAGATAGTCTTATCGCCTCCCCGATTATCAAGAACCCCGACATTGCCTTGATATTTAATAAACCGTCTAAAGATAAATACGAACCTATTATGAAAAGTAACGGGATTATGATTTTAAATAATTCTCTTATCGAAGATACTAGTACGAGGAAAGATATAAAAAAATATCTGATAAAAGCTTCCGAAATTGCCGAACAACTCGGAAGCGTAAAATCGACGAATATGGTCATGCTTGGGGCGCTCGTCAAAGCTACTTCGATAATCAAACTTGATTCTATTATAAATTCATTAACTATAGCTTTTCCAAACGCTAAAGAAAATGCTATAGAATTAAATATTAACGCTCTCAAAGCGGGATATAATAATTTGGAGTAAAAAATATGGGAAAATCTGTCGCTCAAAAAATCTTAGAAATTCATATAATCGAAGGCGAGTATAAATATGGTTCCGAAATAGGAATCAAGATTGATCAGACCTTAACTCAGGACGCTACCGGCACTCTTGCGTATCTTCAGTTTGAGGCCATGAACGTTCCGAAAGTACAGACCGAAGTATCGGTTAGTTACGTTGATCACAATACTTTACAAACCGACAACAGAAATATGGACGATCATCTTTATCTGCAATCGGTAGCTTCTAAATACGGTATATATTATTCGAGACCTGGGAACGGTATTTGCCATCAGGTACATCTCGAAAGATTTGCCAGACCCGGCTATACTCTTTTAGGATCCGACTCTCATACTCCGACTTCGGGGGGGATCGGAATGATTGCGATCGGCGCCGGCGGACTAGACGCCGCTTGCGCTATGGCTGGCGAGCCGTTTTTCTTGAAAGTTCCAAAAGTTATTAATATAAAATTAACGGGCAAACTCAAACCGTGGGCGTCCGCTAAAGATATAATTTTACATATATTAAAAATCAAATCCGTTAAAGGCGGCGTCGGCTCTATCGTAGAATATTCGGGCGACGGGCTCAAATACTTATCCGTACCGGAGAGAGCCGTTATTACTAACATGGGCGCCGAGCTTGGGGCTACGACTTCAGTTTTCCCTTCCGACGAGATAACGCTTGATTTTATGAAAAGGCAGGGAAGAGAACATCAGTTTGTAGAAATAAAAGCCGACGACGACGCTATATACGACGAAACTTTAGAAATCGATTTATCATCGATCGTAACTTACGCGGCGGCTCCGCATTCGCCCGATAACGTTAAGAAAATCTCAGATTTAAGCGACGTTAAAGTAAATCAAGTTTCAATCGGAAGTTGCACCAATTCGAGTTATAGAGACCTCTGGATTGTCGGAAAAATCCTCGAAGGGAAAGTTATATCAAAAAACGTTTCTCTGACTATATCTCCCGGATCAAAACAGGTTTTTTCTATGATATCGAGAGACGGAACGTTAACTAAACTCATCGATGCCGGCGCTAGGATACTGGAATGCGCTTGCGGCCCTTGTATAGGAATGGGGCAGTCTCCAAACAGCGCCGGAGTATCCCTTAGGACTTTCAATAGAAATTTTGAAGGAAGAAGCGGAACTAAAGACGCCGAAATTTATCTTGTCAGCCCCGAGGTTGCGGCGATATCTGCTCTTAACGGTTTCATATCGGATCCGATGGAACATTTGGGAATTATGCCGGAATTTGAGTTCCCCGACGAATTTATTATAGACGACAGATTTATCATACCCCCGGCTATAGAACCGAACAAAGTACAAATTATCAGGGGGCCGGGTATCAAACCTCTTCCGGAACAGAAACCTTTACCGGATTCGATCGAGGCCAAAGTTATAATAAAAGTCGGAGATAATATCAC
>JAGOCL010000464.1 GCA_017998755.1 Spirochaetota bacterium
AACGGGGATGGGTTATTCGATATCTCTAAGGATAACTAAGATTTAGAGGTTGCTGGAAATAATAGGAGCGTCGGTTGCCGGTTATTTCCCTAAGAAATAATTACCGAATAAGCATGTAGTATGCTCGGATGCAGATTTCAAGACGCGGGTTCGATTCCCGCCATCTCCATTTTTTTTCTAAAATAATGGAAATATGTTGTTATTTACTTTCTTTTTTTGTTAAGAAGCAGATCAGTAGCGTCTAATTATTATTGATATGCTCGTAGGAAGGTATTACAATAAAAAGGAAATAATATTCAAATCAAAGACAATTTCGAAAAAATAGTTTTAGATAACGGCGTTACTTTACTTTTGGAATGTATCGACGGCTATCAATCTACTTCAATTGGTTTTTTTATAAACTCCGGTTCAAGAGATGAAAATATTATTCAAAGCGGATTTTCTCATTTTTGCGAACACATGATTTTTAAAGGAACGACAAATTACAACAAAAACCAAATCGCAAATAAGTTTGACGAGATGGGCGGATTCATCAACGCTTATACTACGCATGAAATAATACTTATATATAATAGAACGCCTTACTTATCGCTAGTTAATAATCTTAAACTAATTACTGAAATATATAATAATTCTGTATTTGATAAAATCGAAATGGATCTTGAAAGAGACGTGATTATTAATGAAATTAAGTCTACTTTAGAAGATCCGGAAGATAAAATTCAGGAAGATTATTTTGGTAATTTATTCGAAGGATATTCGCTGGGGCGTCCGATAATCGGAACAGAAAAAAATATTTCTACCGTTACAAGAGACGAGTTATACAACTTTTATTGCGCCCTTTTTACTTCGGATAATCTAACGATTTCTATATCCGGTAATTTTAATAAACAAGAAGCGATTGATTTGATATCAAAAACAAAATTTAGAAGATCAAATGCTATAATGTCCGAAAAGGCGATTCAGAGTAAGAAAACGAAAGCTTTTAGCATGATACATTCAGAACAAATGCATATCTTAACGGGAACTTCAAACATTGATTTAACGGAAGAAGAATATTTTAGATGCGGTTTGCTCAACGTCATAATTGGCGAATCCATGTCGTCAAAATTGTTTCAACGAATTAGAGAAGAGCTTGGATTATGTTATCATATTTATTCGTATTTTAACAGATATAGACATGAAAATAATTTTTCAATATACGTTTCTGTATTGCCTAAAAACGCCAATAAGACGATATCTGAGATATCAAACGTTTTAAAAGAAATAAAATCACAAGGTATTAGTCAAAAAGAATTAGAACAAGTAAAAAATCAAAAAATAAATGAAATATTGCTTAATTACGACGTTCTTCAAAAAAGAATGCAACGGCTAGCATTATTTAACTTAAAATACGAGAAATACTACTCGCATTTAGAAATTATTGAACTAATTAAAAATACCGAAACAAAACATATAAACAGTTTAATTGAACGCGTTTTAAATAAAAACCTGTTTTTTTCTCAATATTTATATAAAAAGAAATTAAATTTAATTGATTGGGATTTTTAATGAACGTAAATATTATTTTATTAAACGAAAAAGCGATTATTCCGCAGAAACAAACAGAACATTCGTCGGGATTTGATCTGTTTTCATCTGAAAATAAAATATTAAAGCCGCATTGTTTTGATTTGATTTCAACCGGTATTTCGATCGAAATTCCGCAAGGTTACGAAGCTCAAGTCAGACCGCGAAGCGGATTAGCGGTAAAAAACGGCATTACGGTTCTAAATTCTCCCGGAACTATAGATGCCGATTATCGCGGAGAAATAAAAGTTTGTCTTATCAATCATTCGGATAAAGAATTTGAGATAACGATCGGAACAAGAATAGCTCAGATGGTTTTTTCGGAGGTAACCGACGCAGTATTTCAAAAGTCAGTTTGTTTAACTGAGACAAAAAGAGGAGTAGGCGGGTTTGGATCTACAGGTTTGAAATAAAAAAATGAAATTTTATATCAAATAATTCTTGATAAATATATATTTTTTATATATAGTTATGCTTTAAAAATAATTAAGGAGTAAATAATGGCTGAAGAAAAAAAAGAAGTATTGGCGGTTATGTCTAAAGTTAAGGCGTATATTAAAAATACAGCCGGAATGAATACGTCCGCCGCAGTAGCTGAAGTTTTGTCCGCTAAAGTAAAAGAACTTTGCGACAACGCTATCGCTAGCGCAAAAAAAGCAAATCGAAAAACCGTAATGGATAAAGATTTTTAATTTATCTAAACGGCAATAGTTAGTTGTTAATTTTAAAAAAAACGCCCTTGAAAAAAGGCGTTTTTTTATTTTATTATTAACGGTTCGCGCTCTATTGTTATATTACAAATATATAAGTTAACTTGATACTAATCATTTTTATTTCTATTGTAAATAAAGAGTAATATTCCCCGCTGTAATACCATTAGCTGATACAGAACAATTAATTTTAGTTAAAGTTATATATTCAAATTTATAGACAGAAATTAAATCTTGACTGTTTATTGTTATTTTATATAAAGTATTTGTTTTTTCTTCTTTAACTTCTGCTTTAGAAAATGCAGCATCAAAATCTATTTCAATATTATTTGTTATAGTTGCAACCATATTATTTTCAGTAAAACAATAAATATTATTTTTTGTTGAATCCTGATATGTACCATATATCCATGA
>JAGOCL010000465.1 GCA_017998755.1 Spirochaetota bacterium
TAGTCAGGAAGTTTATCAAGCGCTTTAGAATTTATCGTGATATACGCTTTGATAGCGTTTTTCAGTTGTTTTTGATTTTTAGCAAAAGAGGGAGGATCAAGAATAATGAGATCGTATTTACAAAATTCCATCTCTTTTAGGTAGTCAAATACGTCTTTTGCGATAAAACCGTGATTTTTTGTATCAAATCCGTTAATTTGAAAATTAAGCGCCGCGTTTTCGATCGCTTTTTTGGAAATATCTACGCTTGTTACGGATTTTGCGACCGACGCGGCGTAAACCGAAAAACCGCCGGTATATGAAAAGCAATTCAATACGTTTTTGTCCGCGCAATATTTAACGATACTGTTCCTGTTTACTCTCTGATCTAGAAAAAAGCCGGTTTTCTGACCTTCGACGATATTTACGCTAAATTTATAACCGTTTTCGATAATTTCTACCTCTTTATACAATTTTCCATAAAGGACTTCTTTTGATTCCTTTGGAAGATTCTCCTTTTCTCGGATCGCTATATCGCATTTTTCGTAAATCATTTCGGGATTGTAGATTTTTACAAGCGCTTCTACTATCATATTTTTTAATTTTTCTATTCCCAAAGTATGAACTTGTATAACAATATATTTTAGATTATATATATCGACGATAAGCCCCGGTATATTGTCGCTTTCGCCAAAAACCAAACGATAAGAGTTACAATTTGGTATATACTTCTCTTTTTCATTCTTCAATATAGTCAACCTATTAATAAAAAAATTAATATCAATTTTTACGTCGAGCCGCGTCAATATCCTGACTCTGATATCGGAGTTCTTATTATAATACCCTATTCCCAAAATATTTTTCTCGCAAAAAATCGAACATAATTCGCCGTTCTCAATATCTTCTCCCGGAAGAAGCGCCCCTGAAAATATCCACGGATGACCGCTTTTGATATTTTTCTCAACAGATTTCTTTAAATAAATTTTTTTCATTAATAACTCTCTTTTTTAATAATTTTTAAACTCTACAATAGCTTCGATATTTTTAGCGGAGCCGTTTTTGTTAGAAATATCCACAAAGCGCGATCGTCCGTCTTCCGAATAACCGCTTTGAATAGTCAATACGTCGTTTATTTTTGCCTCCGACAGATAATTAACTTGAATATTTGAGATTGTTTTCCCCGACATTAGTTCTGCAGAAAAATAATCTTCTATAAACTCAACGTAACGAGCGTTATTAACGTGATTGTTTACGTCGATATCGTTATAATAAACGTTTCTCTCAAGAGGAACGCTCAATAATCCTTCATATTTGAGCTTTTCAAGAGACGCGTCGAGTCCATGTTCTTTGTTGTCGAAAATAATTTGCAAATTTAACGATTCGATCCTTTGAGGTCTTAACGTCTGGCTATTCAGCAAAAGCCAGTATGAAGTCGAAGCGCCGATTTGCTCGTCTCCGATATAATAAATAAAATCCCTAACGGCAAATAATTTGTTAATCCCTTTTGGATACGTTACTATCCTCAGACTTTCGTTCCATATCGGCGCTCTTTTGAGTTTTATCAATGCTCTCGATAATACCCAAAAAAGATTTTTTTCTTTTAACGCGCCGTATCCGAAGTTCAATTCTTCGGCATGATAGCCGGCGATATCCTGCATATAATTAAAAAGACTGCTTATCTTCAACTTATTGTTTCGATCTACGTCGTAAGACTTTATTTCAAATACCATTTCTTTATAATTCATAAATCTCTCCGGTTAATAATAATTTAGGACTTTGCTCTTTGTATCAGATATATCCCTACAGGTATAAAAACTAATATTGGAAGCCACGCTCCGACGATCGGAGGCACTCTTCCCGTTGAAGATAAAATATCCAGTATCATTTGTAAAACATAGTACAACACAGCCAATCCTATCGAAAAAAATAACGATAAAATCAGTATATTAGTTCTCGAAAGAGTCGATACCCCTAACGCAAAAAGAGAAACAATAAACAACGTAAATGGAAATGAAAACTTTTTATAATAATTAGTAAGCTCTTTATTATGTTCAATATTAATCTCTTTATATAGTTGAATAGTCTCTCGGGCTTCAGGGATAGTCATATTATCGATCTCGTACCGGGCTTTCTTAAAAGCGCTCGGCCTCTCGGCATAATCAAAATACCTTTTTTGAAATTTCTCTTCCTTAACAAGATCGCCGGTTGCGTCCCATTCGCGAATGATGCCTGAGTGAAAAAGCCAGCCGCTTTTTGTGAAAACGGCATTTTCGGCGTCAATCCTATGAATTATCCTATAATCGTCGTTTATCTTAAATATTTTAACTTTTTCAAGCATATTCTTACTTGATATAAATTTATCGGCATTCCAGAAATAATTTTCTTTACCTCTAATCGTTAGCTTTTCATTATCGGTTTTACCCGAAGCGCTTTTTTCGGTAAGCCGTTCGAACATATCGTCTCTATATCTGTTAGTCGGAATTATTACAAACGAATCAAAAATAATCAAAACGATAGAAAGAAAAACGTTGAAAAATATAATCGGAAAAGAAAATTTAAACAGAGATATTCTTGAAGTAAAAATGGCGATAAGTTCGTTATTTTGATAAAAAGTCCCTAAAGTCATCGATACTCCGAACATTATCGCTACGGGTATCGTCAAACCGATTATTTTAGGAATAAACATAGCGGTAATTACAAGTA
>JAGOCL010000033.1 GCA_017998755.1 Spirochaetota bacterium
CGAGCTGGATTACGCTTACGACTCCGATTTGATTAAATCCCAAAAATTGGAAGCCCAATCGACTCTGGATAAAATCAAACAGGAGTATAGCGTTACCGAAGTAAAGAATATGATCAAAGAACAAAACTACGAGCTTATCGAACAAAAAGTTCTTGCAAACGGAGAAGTTGTTATCAAAGTAAAACATGGAGCGTTTTAAGGAGGTATTTCATGGAAGAGAATATTACGATAAAAATTGATAAAAACGGAAAAATATTTATGGACTTCGATAGTTATTCGGGCGGCAAATGTCTCGAAGAGCTGAATAAAATCGCGGAGGCGATGTCGGCGAAAATCGAGAAAAAGGACGAAAAACTTGAGCTATACGAAGAACAATTAAAGATCAATCTGGTTAATAAAATAGAAATACGATGAGCGAAACGGAGATTTTTCAGAAAATCGAGAACGATATCCATACCGACATACTGATAATCTACCGGATTTCCGGCGACTTTTATACTTGCCGATGTAGCGCGGAAGTTTTAAAAATGTTTAACAAATGCGTTTTTATATTTTATAAGACGCATCTTATGGACGTCAAACCGATTTTCCAGATGAGAATATATCCGCTAAAGCTACTCGAAAAGTATATAGAAACAGAATCCGGTATTTATGAAAAAATGAAAACGGGAAAATCCCTATTCCTCCAAAACTTGAAAGAGGAGTTCTTAAATAGAATTATGGAGAAAATCGCGTCGGTCGGCGGAGAAATCGCAACTATAAGGGGGTATCAGCTTAAAAAAGAACGCAGATTCGACAATATTCTCCTTAACAATAAAACGCGGCTTAATCTTGACGCGCAAGCCCCGATAAATATGTCCGCTAAAAGTAAGATCGCTCTTTTAGAAGCGCTTTTTGACGAAGGTAAGTATCTGTCGGGGTATCTGTTTTATAGAATCGCAACGCGTTCAGATTCACTTTTCCGAAGGGAAATATACAGAATTAAAACTCCGGAATGGATAAATAATGCAAAGAACTATTATTATAGCGTAAAAAGAAAAGCTCTCGAAAAAACCGACTTTAATATAGATAGATTTTATAATTTAAGAGATTTGATTTTTTTTGCCATATTTTCATCTGACTCGGAACTATTATTCGACGCAAAAAGAGTTTTTAATTATTATGCGCGGGGCTATAGAGAAATCCCAAAAGATACGGAGAAAATTATAGGCGAATTGTCGGTTCTAACAAAAATCAAGATTAATATAACCAAAAGTAGTTTTATATCGATGGAATTAATTGATTTTTTATTTAATAAAATGGAGGTAAAAAATGATACTAGAGAGATTGAAAACGCTAATTCTAGCGCAAAATCCGCTGATCGAGATCGTCGGTAACGAGGAGAGGAGGTATTTACGAGAAATACTGAATCTTAATATCCCCGTTTACTCATGGACTTGCTCGAGGGGGCTTTCGAAGGTCGAACAGGATATGTCCTTTACCAAAGACGATAGCTCGAACAACGAAGCTCTCGTTAATCCCAACGCTTTAATTAATTATATCAGCGGTCCGTATTCTCCCAACGGGATATACGTCTTATCCGATTTTCATCAGTTTTTTCAGAACTCGCAGATTGTCAGAAATCTCAAAGACACCGCTCTCGAACTGAGAGATTATGGCGGGAAAAATATCATTCTTATCTCGCCCTATCAAGTTTTACCTCCGGAGCTTGAGAAAGAGGCGATCGTTATCGACTATCCCCTACCCGATACCAAAGAGATATACGCGCACGTCTCCGAAATACTCAAAACGCTCTATAATCTGAAAAAAATCTCTATCCCAAAAGAGAAAGCCGTCGAACTTATCCAATGCGTTAAAGGATTGTCGCTTGTCGAAATCGACGACGCCATTTCGCATACCGTCATAGAGACTGGGACTATACGAACCGACTATATTCTTCAAGAAAAACGACGGCTTATCAACAAATCAGGCGTACTCTCCTGCGCAAACGTCGATAACGCCGTCGGATTGAACGGAATCGGCGGTTTCGGCGCCTGCAAGAAGTGGCTCCAAAAAAGGATGCGATTATTTCTAAATAACAACTACAATCAAGAGAATGCGGAGAAACTTGTAATAGACGCGACAGATTATAAGATCCCTTTGCCGAAAGGGATACTACTTTTAGGTATTCAGGGCGGCGGTAAAAGTCAACTTGCCAAAGCCGTCGCCGCCGAATGGAAACTTCCGCTCGTATCTCTCGATCTTGGTAAAATATTAGCAAGCTTAGTAGGCGAAAGCGAGTCTAGAATGAGATTTGCGCTGAAAACCGCCGAGAGCATACAGCCGTGCGTTATGTTTATAGACGAGATTGAAAAAGGGTTCTCCGGACTGCAAAGCTCAAGTTTCAGCGACGGCGGAACTACGGCGAGAGTTATCGGGTATTTCCTGACATGGCTTCAAGAGCGGACGAGCAGGATCTTCATTATAGCGACCTCCAATTCCATCGAAAATCTCCCCTCGGAACTTATCAGAAAAGGGAGATTCGACGAGATATTTTTTGTCGACCTGCCCGGTAAAAAAGAGAGGGAAGCGATATGGCGGATACATCTTTTGTCTCACAATCTCAATCACCTTCTCGATACGGCGGAACTTTTTGCTCAATACTCAGACGGTTTTAGCGGAGCGGAGATCGAAAGCGTGATCATCGACTTGTTGTACGACTCGTTCGCAGTTCAAAAACAGATATCCAAAGAGAACGTCCTGATGAAGATCAGAAAAACCATACCGCTATCCGTTACCCATAGAGAGAAAATAGATTACTTGAGAAAATGGGCGCTGGGTAGATGCATTAATGTTAACGATAGCGAAGAAACGCCCGTCGATAACGGGAAACGGCTGGTTTGCGAAAAAATAAACGATCCGCTTTCGGTTTCCGGAGTTTAGTAAAAGGAGGTAAAAAAGATGCCGAGCTTGAAAAGATACGCAAATATGCTAAAAAACGACGTCGATAACAATCTTCAAATTCTTGATATGAGGTTTGCTAATAAAAGATTTGAGAACATAGGAGAAGCCCCGCTTGACGCGAAAGAGCTGGAAGAGATATATAAAGAATTGAAGGAGTTCAACGATAATTTGCTTACGGCGTTTGCGAATAAACTCGGTAGCAGATCCCCTTTCTATTTAACATGGGAGAACCTCGAAGATACAAAAGCGCAAACGCCTTTATCTACAAAAAACGCTATAATTCACAATCTGATAACCACGGCTAGCGACTTTTCCGGGTATCATAGAATAGCCGGTATCGTCGACGCGCTTACCATAAAAGAGAACAAATGCCCCGTTTGTCTATCGGATAATTTTATCAAAAATCATTGCGCCGTATGCAAATTCAACTATTGTTACCTATCATACAAGTTTACGGTTTTATCAAAGAACGGAAGCAAAGAATTGGATTATATCAATTTTATCCGGCTACTGAAAAATAAAGAATATATGAATATCTCGTTTACTAACGATACGGAAATCCGAAACGAATATCTCGATTCATATAACATTGGATACGACAAAGGATTTCTCCTTATTTATAAAAAAAACGGGGCTCTTGATCAACAAAGATTGTATTACAAAACAAAAGATTCGTTTAACTTTATCAAAACTATCAATAACTTATTATCCAAGGAGATAAAAATATGAATCGATCGACTAATATTAACGTTTACGAAGTTCTTCAAGAATCCAAAGTTAACGGTCCCGGCGTCCGCTCGGTCGTCTGGGTTCAGGGATGTTGTTTCAACTGCCCGGGGTGCGCCAATCATGCGGCGCGCGAGGATAAGATAAATATCTTGATATCGCCTAAAGAGTTGTTGTCTCTTCTTCCGCTCGATAATATCGAGGGGATCACAATATCCGGAGGCGAGCCGTTCTTACAACCGGAGCCTTTATTGGAACTTGCGCGCCTTGCAAAGAACGCCGGACTGACCATTATGATTTATACCGGATTTACTATCGAAGAGCTTAAGAATTCGGGAGACGCTTTCGTTATCGGACTTCTTGATATTATCGACATTCTCATAGACGGACGATACGTCAAAGATATACCCCCTTCCAATATCTGGTCGGGATCGGGAAATCAGCGCGTCCATTTCCTTAGCGACGCTTACTCGGATATGTCGGACGAGATACGCTCCGAAGCCCGATACAGAGAGGCGCATATCGATAAAAACGGAGATATAATAATTACGGGATTCTAGCGGTATCGTAAAAACGAAAAAAAATATTTATATGTGAAACGAATTTTCACGCTCTGATATGTATATTGTAAGTAAAATATAGGAGGTAAAGATGAGTTATAGAAAAAGAGGTTATGCCAAAACCGGTCGTTTATCTAATAAAATGGATAAATATTCTAAAGACATAGATTTTGAATTTTGTAAATACCGGATTTATAAGTTTGTTTATAACTTTATAGAGAAAAACTCCGGTAGATTAAATAACGACGAGATATACTGCGATATCTTGAAGTTATTGTCGGATAACGCTATAAACGCCATTGAAGAGTTTATTAAAAAAGAAATCAAGTCAAAAGACGAGCAAGACGACTTTTCAATATCTAAAAGAAAAAGAGCTTTCAGACTATATAACGATCTCGACGAATATATCGCCGACGACCATCTCAAAGAAAATATCGACGCTGTAATAAACGAAGAACTTACCTCTTTTTTAAATACGGAAATTAATTTTAAATCCTCTTCCGTTAATAAATCAATCTTACAAATCAAGAAAATCTTTAAATTAAACGACGTCGAGGAGGATATACTTACTCTTTATTATTTTTTTGACACAGTTAGTAGTTTTGAGAATTTTGTTAGAGAAGTGAATAATTATATTGATATCGCGAACTCTCGAGGGGGGATAACGGTAAGCGCGATGTCGCATTTACTAAATCTTGATAAATCGGTAGTTATAAGCGCGTTAAGAAATACTTCTCCATTGGTAAAATATAATATTTTAGAGAACGATTTATCCGGAATAAACAGCGAAATCGTACTATTTATCAACGGATTAGTCGATAAACCGCTATCCGAACTATATTATAAGAAAATAACCAATTTTCCTTTACAAATCTCGGATTTTGACTTTCCCGAAACCGACAAGTCGTTTCTTAAGGACTTGTTGAAAAATAAGAATTCTCATCAAAATCTAAAGATATTGTTATACGGAAAGCCCGGAACAGGTAAAACCGAGTTCGCCCGCTCTTTATGCCGCGAATTTGAATACGAGGTTTATGAGATAAACAACGTCGATAACATTGACGAAGATAAATACGGCGGGTCTGAAAAAGGATTCCGCAACAGAGCGCTATACGCCTGCCAAAATACCGTCGATCTAAAGAAATCGGTAATAATAATCGACGAAGCGGACGATCTTCTGAACGCGCAGGGAGGATTCTTCGGATTTAGCGAGAACAATAAGAAGTCTGTTATCAACAATATACTGGACAACTCTAAAGCGACGACTATTTGGATTACCAACAAGTATGAAGATATCGACGATTCGACTTTACGGAGATTCGACTACTCTTTAGGTTTCTCCGAATTAACTTACAATCAACGGAAAAAAATCTGGACTACCATTGCCGAGAAATACGAATTGACCGCTCTGCTTTCGTCGAAAGACATCGAAACATTCGCCGATAAATATTCCGTTAACGCCGGAGTAATAGACGTCGCTCTTAAAAACTGCTCCCGTATCCTCGGTAAAACGATCAACCGCGTGGAAGCGTTTAGCATTATAAGCAACTCTATCAAAGCGTATCTTGCGAGTATGGATATCTCAACCGACGCGGTCAATATCCGCGACGCCGGATTTAAGAATTATTCTATCGAAGGTCTTAATATAAAAGAGGATATCTCAAAAAACTTAACGATTCTACAACAATTCTCCGAATATATGAAGAATAACAAGACTGAAATCAGGAATATGAATATACTGATGTATGGTCCTCCCGGTAGCGGTAAAACCGAACTTGCGAAGTATATCGCGCGGATGTTAAAAAAAAGAATAATTATCAAAAAAGCGAGCGATATTCTCAACCCTTACGTCGGTATGAACGAAAAAAATCTAAACCGCGCTTTTACCGAAGCGCAAAGATGCGACTCGATTCTTTTTATCGACGAAATAGATACATTCCTGTTTTCCAGAGAAAATGCGACAAAGAGCTGGGAAGTATCAATAGTGAACGAATTATTGACAAATATGGAGAATTTCCGCGGAATCTTTATCGCCGCGACAAACTATATGGATAAACTCGACTTTGCCTCGATAAGAAGGTTCAATATCAAACTTCAATTTGATTATCTAGCTCCGGACGGAATCGTTACTTTCTACGACAGATTCTTCGCGCCGCTTTTGAAAGATAAAATCGACGACGTCGCCTTGAGTCGTTTAAAAAACCTTACGTATCTAACGCCCGGAGACTTTAAAGTCGTATATCAAAAATACAACTTCTTTAACTCCGACATTTTGAGTCACAATACATTAATCGACGAGTTAATAAGCGAAATAAGTTCAAAAAAAGACAAAATTCACAGCAAAATCGGCTTTGGGGTTTGATATTACAGTTATATTTCGCCTCGGTTATTTTAATTATAATGAAAACGGCAAGAATAGATTTTAAAGGTTCTGGTTTACCTAATCCAGAGAACGGCTGTATCTCAATATCTTCTAATAATTGAAGTATTTTTAACGCCTTTTTTTTGTCATTCTTAATCCAATATTGGAAATCTTCATAGGCGCTCTTTTCAAAGTCCAGTTTCACTTTTTAGATCCTCAATTGAATTAAATCTAACAAAATCAACGCTATTTATTGATTCAATAATCTTTTTTGAATTATTCGGATTACTCAATAAATATAAAGTCTCTTGTAAAGAACTCCAGTCATCTTCGCTAAGCATCACGGCATTATTGTTCTTACCTAAAATTATTATCGGATCATGATTTTCGTTTAATTGTTCTATAAAAGAGGATATATCTTTCTTGATCTTTTTTACGGTAGTCGCTTTCATTCATTTTGCCTTTATTTTTAAAATATTATCTAAAAATATTTAATCCTTTAATTATAAAATATATCGTATAAATATAAGAAAGTCAATTTTTCCTTTTAAAAATCGGCTCTATTATTATAATTACATCGTTCATACGTTATAAGCCCTTTTTGTTAAATAAAAATTTTGTAAAATATCCTTTCTCTCCTCGTTTAATTTTTGATAAAAAGATATTGTTAACATTTCAAACTCCAATAAAGCGTTATTATCTCCTATATAAATAATTTTTCCGGAATTTATTATTTCTTTCTGAAAAACGGTCGATACGTCTCTAATATTTATTAAATCAATATCTTTCATTAAAATATTTCTCAAGCTTAGATAACATTCTGTAAAAACAAAACTCTTTATCTCTTTAGCCGTTTCAACCGGTAAAAGAACCGCTATATCTATATCGCTATCGCCGCTAAAATATTCTGTATTATATGAACCAAATATATAAATCGCCTGCGTATCGGGATAATAAGATAAGATTATCTGCGCTATTTTTTCATCCATATTAAATCCCTTTATTGTTATATTCGCTCGCTTTAGTTTATTAATTTATAATATAATACTAAAAATATTTCAACTTTTAGTTATAATTTTTATTTTTTAGTGAAAAGAAATAAACATGTCCTCTAATATAAAAGCCCCAGAATTCCTCATGCATACTCCCACGACTTCGCTCAGAATGACAGCTCAAGGCGACGACTCTCTCTACCGGATACGTGCGGGACACAAATTCGAGCGCTATTTAAAAAGTAGAAAAATGGGAATTCCCGTTTTGAATATTCTAATAATTCCGGCTTTGGGACATGACATATTCCCGCAACGCGTCAGGTTTTTGGGGAATTTTCATTATGCAAACAAACGCATTGATTTTTCCGTTATAATAAGTTATTCTTAATAAATTTTATTACCCGGAGGTATTTATGGCCGAAAAGATGGTAACTTTAGGACATTTTTTTGATATTCATACTACGATCGTAAGAACGGGCGGCATTTCTACGAACGAAATAATGGATATTTGCGGGATCGGCTCGAGGCGTCAGGTCATAAATATCATAAATCAGATGAAATACCGGCTGGAAGCCCCAATCGATTATAATAAAAGTAAAAAACGCTATATATATACCGCGCCGTTCGATCTTATCGATTTTCAAGATCAGAAAATGCTTTTTACATATTACTTCTTAAAAAGCATGATGAAATCGATGAATTATATCCCTTTTGTGTCGGAATCCGTCCTTGAAAGGTTTTCCGAAGCTCTTTGCGCCGATTTTCTCAAACTATCCGACAAAATCGAATATGATCTGTCTATTTTTGAGAAGTTCGATAAAAAGACCGAAAGCAAAATGGATAAAATTATTGAGAGCATTCTTCAAAACAGAAAACTCCATATTCGCTATATCAATCAAAATAACTATGAAACGGAAAGATTGATCGAGCCGCTGAAATTGCTAAACTACAACGGAACGTGGTATATAGTCGCGTATTGTCTGAAAGATAAAGATTTAAGAATATTCCGTCCAACCGCTATAGAAAATATCGAGGTAACCAAAGAACCGTTTGAAAACGCGCTTTCGCAAAAGGATCTCGCCGCTTACTGCGACGGTAATTTCGGGATTTTTAAGGGCGCGATCGAAGATATCGGTAAATGTAACCCGGTCAGAATAAGATTTTACGGAATCGCGAAAAATATCGCAGAAAAACTCGTCTGGCATAAAAATCAGTCGGTATTTCATGGAAATAACGAACGCGGCGATTATGTCGATATCAAACTACCGGTAAACGACTATACCGAGCTTATGGGCAAAGTCCTGCAGTGGGGGCATAACGGCGAAATCGTAGAACCGGAAGACTTTAGAGAAAAATGGCTTTCTGAGATTAAGAAAATGTCTGATTATTATCTAAAGTAGATATTTCTCAGAACGTTATAAGTTAAAATTGACCGGTTTTTAGCATAACCAAAGTACACGCTTCTACGACTTCAATTCCGTTATTCTTGAGGATATTCTTCAACCTTTCCGATTCGGTTCCGGGATTGAAGATAGTTCTACGCGATTTTTTTGCGATTATATCGGTTAAAATCTTTTCCGTTCTTTCAGGATTCATATAAACGGTAACGGTATCTATATCGTCATTAATATCTGATAATCTTTTATAACAGGTTTTATTTTCGATTTTGTCGTAAACGGGATTTATGGGATAAACGTTGTATCCGTTCTCGGTTAATAATTTTTGAGCCATATTTGCGTATCTATCCTCTTTTGGAGAAGCTCCAAGTATCGCTACATTTTTATTCATCCGTTCCTCCTTGATCCATTTTTTATCTGTTAATAACATATACGTTAAACGTCGTCAAGAATTTATTTTAGAATATACTTTCTTACCGATTTTCTGATTACTTTACTTTAAAAACATAACTGAATCCGTCGTTTTCGTAAACTCTATAACGATCGTCCCCGTTTGTAACTACGGTATCCCCCGCCCCAATCTTCGCTCTTTTCAAACTCTCTTTTGTAAAGATTCCGTTATGTAAAAACAGCGGCGCGTTATAGTCCGATTCGATCTGAAACAACGGAAAATCCGTCTTGGAAATTATATCTTTATATCCGGCGCCGTCCCCTTCAATCCAGTAATACGCGAACAAAACTTTAGTCCGATCGATAGACTTGTTTAATAAAGTAAACCGATTCGCAGTATAAAAATAGAAATCTATAAAGAAATATACGTTTTTGTATTTCCCAAGCTGTTCAATGATTTTTAGATGGCTTATATTATTTATTCCGAGAAATATAGTATTCGACCGGTTATTTTTTATAAATCCCTCGATCCTTTTATAATATTTTTTGTCGTAAATTATTGGTTTCATCGAAATAAAATAGTATTTCACAAAAATCTCTAAAGAATCGAAATCTATTTTGTTACCCAAGAAAAACGGGAATTCCCGTTTTTTAACATTAATATTTGAACGCTTACTTACAAATTCCGCGACTTCGGGATAATCGTAAATTGTTTTTGTCAATTCAGGCGGTTTTATATTATTAAGATAATTAGCAATCGTTTCGTTTTGATTCGAGTCTATTCGTTCGTTAATTTTCTCAAGATTATGATAGAGATTTTTGACTAAACCTTGCAACATAGTATTTGAAAAATAGAAACAGTCTTCGTTAACCAAAGTTTCGTTTTTAACCTCAAGAACCTCTACAGCGTAAAACGCATCCGCTTCTGCGGATAAAGCTTTTTGTATTCGCTCCTTAAATCCTTTTGCTCCCGCCGACGTTTCGGTAGATACGGGATATTCAAACTTATACGTCTCGCCGTCGATAAAACAATCGATTCTCAAAACTAACTTATCCCGCCCTAAAAAAGTAATCTCCGCGCGTATCGTCTTTCTATAAGCCGGAAAAGCGCGGTGCGTAACGCCTGAAAGTTCAAGATTTTTAGAGTACGCTTTATATATCTTTTGCCCCTTGTCGGGAATCTTATCGCAATAAATTGTAATTATTTTATCGTCAATTGTTAGACGTCTTACGGGTATTTTATACGGAATCTTCTCTTTTTTGTTAAGAAAGAACAACAGAACGTCGTTTGTCTCAATTTTAGATTTAGTTTTAAAAGAAAACGAATCTTCCGAAGCTTTCGCCACAAATCCGATAGGAGACCCCATATTTCTGGCGTATTTCTCCGTTATAATTTGAGTATTTCGATTTTTAAACAAATATCCGTTAGTTTTCTGTCTGGAAAATACAAACTCGCAATTTTGAAGAAGATCGTTATATATTTCTTTTTTTAATTTCCCGTTATTATCGATTAAATACCTGTATAATTTAACTGTATTGTATATGTACTCCGGATTTTTCTGGCGTCCTTCGATTTTAAAACTATCTACCCCGATATCGATAAGTTTCTCAACAAGTCTTCCGGTTGAAAGGTCTCTGCATGAAAAAAAAGCTCCCGATTCTCCGTTATAAGAATATTTTTCTCTGCAAGGTTGCGTACATTCGCCGCGATTGCCGGATTTGCCTCTAAGAAGTCCGGACGACAAGCACAAGCCCGAATATGAATAACAAAGCGATCCGTGAATAAAGACTTCGAATTCCATCTCTTTGTATTTCTTTATAAACATTTTAACCGTCTTAACAGACATCTCTCTCGGTAGAACGATTCTCTTAACGCCAAGTTCGATCGCTTTCTCTATTCCGTATTCGTTATGGATCGCCATCTGAGTCGACGCGTGAACGATAATATCAGGGTAGAATCTTCTCAATAACTCCAAAACTCCGAAGTCCTGAACGATAACGGCGTCGACTTTCAACCTATTGATAAATTGCAAATTCTTGATAAGACTTACTAACTCTTCTTCTTTAACGACGGTATTGATTGCTACGTATATTTTTCTGTTGAGATCTAGAGCGATCTTTTTTAATTTAAGAAGTTCGTTGTTGTTGAAATTTTGAGCGGACTTTCTGGCGGAGAAATCCGCCAATCCCAGATAGACTGCATCCGCCCCCGCTTGATATGCGTAATACGCCGACATAAAAGATCCGGCGGGCGCGAGTAATTCAGGTTTTTTATTTATCATGCGGTTATTATTCTCGACATAACTTACTCCGCCAATCTTCAACTTATCGCAAAGTATAATAAACTTTGCTTTCTTAGTCAAGATTTTATCAATCGTCGGGCTGTAATTCTTTATATTCTCTCTATTACAGAATTATTATTCTACCACTAGAATAATAATTCTGATGTAAAATATTATTTTTGACTTATTTTTTATTTTATACTATATTACGCTTTCAAAGGCGTTTTTGTATGGAAAGAAAAATAATAGACGTTCACGCTCACATTTTTCCCGATAAGACAGCCGAAAAAGCGGTAGCGTCGATCGGAGATTATTACCGCCTTCCGATGGCGGGGTTAGGAACCGTTCGGGATTTAATAAATTCCGGTTCTAAAATAGGCGTTTCAAAGTATGTCGTAAATTCTTCGGC
>JAGOCL010000466.1 GCA_017998755.1 Spirochaetota bacterium
TTATCAACGTTATTATAAGCGCTAGAAATATCAAAAAATTAATAATACCTTTCATGTCTGACTCCAATTAATACTTTATAAATTTAAAGAATTCCATCTATTTATTTCGTTTATAAGTTCCGAAGTTTTACCGGATATATCTTGCGCCATAGTAATTTCTGTGACCATGGCGATATTTTTTACTCCCAGTTGTAAAAGAGATACGATGTTATCTTTTTTTATACCGCCCATAACCGAAAAAGGTAAAGAAGTTTTAGCGGCTTTTAAATATTCCAAACCTAGAGGGGGCGTCGATACCGTTTTGGTATTTGTCTGAAATATTGGACCGATATTTATATAAGTCGCGCCGTCAGTTTCAGCTTTTTTTATCTCGGCTAAGTTATGGGTAGATACTCCGATTATTAGATTTGGCGCGAGATTTCTAGCGGCGGAACACGGCAGGTCTTCTTGCCCTAAATGAACTCCGTCCGCGCCGGTCGCAAGAGCTATATCTATATGATCATTAATTATTAGTCGCGCATTATATTTTGCGGTTATTGTTCTGAAAATTATCGCTTGTTCGTAAACGTCTTTTTTATGATCGATTTTATTCCTTAACTGTACTATTTTCGCTCCGCCTTCTAATATCTGTTCAAGGACGTAGACCGGAGACTTGCCGGAACAAAACTCGACTGATACGACCGGATACAACCCAAATTCAAAGTTCATTACTAGCCGCCCCCTACAAATTTAATAAGCTCTATATTGTCTTTTTCAGTTAACTCGATTTCTTGAAAAGAGCCTTTTTTGATAATTGAGTCGTTATGTAAAACAATTACTTCTTCGGTATTTATAGAAAGCGTTTTTAATAAATCGACTATATATATACCTTCGTCAATTTCAATGTTTTTATTATTAACCGTTATAGTCACCCGATACCCCCATAAAATTATTATCCCAGTCTTTAATAACGGGATCGTAACCTTTGGCTCTGACAATGGCGGTCATTTCTTTTAGTTCTCTTTTATCCGATATATCGAATTGTCCTTGCGCTTCGGTTTTTACCGCATAACCGCCCGGAGTGGTTTTGGAGCCTGCGCTAATATGAGTTATTGCGAGTTCTATAAGTTTGTCTCGAAAATCTGCTTTTTCTCTGGTAGAAATAACGAAAGGTACGTCGTCTAAATATATCCTCATAACAGATATAAGATGAATCATATCTTTGTCGGTAACGAGATTTGGAATTTTAAAGGAGGACGTTACGGGATTAATTCGCGGAAAACTTAGCGAAACTTCTTGACGCCAGTATTTTTTTCTTAAATAATCGATATGAAGAGCTAGATGCAACGCTTCGTATTTCCAATCAGATAAGCCTAATAGCGCCCCTATTCCTACTTTTCTCAATCCGCCCATAAAAGCTCTTTCCGGCGTATCTATCCGAAATTGGTAATCGGATTTAGCGCCTTTTAAATGCATTTGCTTATAAACCTCTTTATCGTACGTCTCTTGATAAACGGTAAGCCCGCTGACTCCGGCGTCGGAAAGAATTTGATAGTTTTCCGAACTCATAGGGTATACTTCAAGGGCGACGTATGTGAAATAATCTTTAACGACTTTAACGCAGTCTTTGATATAATGAACGTCCGCTTTTGTAGGGGATTCGCCAGTTAATAGTAAAATACTGTCAAAGCCAATCTCTTTAATTTTTTGAGCTTCAATTCTTACCTGCTCTAGAGTTAACGTAACCCTTTTTATTGAGCGGCCGTTGTGATAACCGCAGTAAACGCAGACGTTATCGCATTCGTTTGATAAATACAAAGGCGCATAAAACGATATGGTTTTGCCAAATCGTTTGATAGTTAAATCCCGCGCTTTTACAGCTAATATGGGTAAAAAAAATTGCGCCGGTTCGCATAAAAGCGCGGCAAAATCGTATATATCAATCGAGCGTTTATCTACAATTTTTTTGACGTCGGCGATTGTCGATTTTTCTATCAGCGGAATAAATTTTGATATATCAAATTGTTTTAGATAATCAGAAAAACTCATAAATCTTTAACCCAATCAAGCGGACTTGACGCTTCAGCCTCGTCTTTCTCAGACGGTAAACCCGCAAGATACCCTTTCCTGCCGGCTTCGATCGCTAATTTAAACGCCGTCGACATCGCTATCGGATCTCTTGCCGTCGCTACGGCTGTATTTATCATAACAGCCGACGCCCCGAGTTCCATTGCAAAGGCGGCGTCGGAGGGTTTGCCTATGCCGGCGTCGATAATCACGGGTATAAAAGATTGTTTAATGATAATTTTGATCATTGATAAAGTCTGAAGTCCGCCGTTTGTTCCTATCGGAGCGCCAAGAGGCATAACCGATACGCAACCGATATCCTCAAGTTTTTTTGCAAGTATAGGATCGGCGTTTATATACGGCATAACTTTAAAGCCGGATTTTACGAGATATTTCGCCGCTATTAGCGTTTCTTCGCCGTCCGGTAATAGGAATCTGGGGTCCGGCGTGATTTCCAATTTAACCCATTCTGAGAGTCCGCTTGCCATCGATATTTCCGCTATTTTTATAGCTTCTTTTGAATTTCGCGCTCCCGAAGTGTTTGGAAGGATAACGATTTTATTTTTATCTATTCTAGATAATATATCGTCTTGAGGATTGTCGAGGTCGACTCGCC